>CAZAVR010000342.1:0-5041 GCA_964488435.1 uncultured Cytophagales bacterium
TCCACTGTCGGACCGGCAGTGATCAGGATGCGTTTTCCGGCTACTGCGGGCAGGAACGAAAAATGGGCTTGCAGCACATGCACTATCTCCCCGGGTTCCGCCATGCGACCGGCACCTGACAAGCCGCTGGCCAGCTCACCCACCCCCGGATCTATCAGATGATTGCCCGCCTGCTTCAATACATCAAGGTTCCTTTTCGTCGAAGGATGCGCATACATATCCAGATCCATAGCCGGAGCCAGATAGACAGGACACCGCGCCGACAGGTAGACCGCCATCAATAACTCGTCGCATATACCCGAGGCAAATTTAGCAATGGTATTGGCGGACGCCGGCGCAACAATCATTAGATCGGCCCAGAGCCCCAGATCGACGTGATTGTGCCAGCTGCCGCTCTCTTCCTCAGAAAAAGAAGAAAGCACCGGATTACCCGAAAGTGTAGAAAGGGTGAGAGGAGAGATAAAATCCCTGGCCGCCCGGGTCATGATTACCTTCACCTCGGCGCCGGCTTTGACAAGTAACCGGACAAGCAGAGCCGTCTTGTAAGCAGCTATACTTCCCGTTACACCGACTATTATCTTCTTCCCAAGCATATCGTAAATTTAAAAAGCCGTATGAACACTCAAAACAGGTTCCTACGGCCTTTCTATTCAAAGAACTAAAAAAGAAATAATTAAGACTCTTCTTCAATTTTATATCCTGCATACGTCTTTCCTTCCAGGAACTCGTCAATGGAAACACTTCCTGCCTTGGGCATGCGCTCATAGAATTTTGATATCTCTATCTGCTCACGGTTTTCAAAAACCTCCTCCAGATTATCCACACCTGAAGCAAACTCAGCAAGCTTGTTATTAAGCTCCTCCTTCATTTTACTTGAGATCTGACGCGCTCTTTTAGAGATAATAGATACAGATTCGTAAAGATTACCGGTTACCGCTGCTATCTTATCGGTGTCACGGGTTATTATTGACGGATTCGTTGCCATTTTCTATATATGAGATAAGTTTCTATTTACTACTATTTTCCAATTCTTGTTCTATCGCTCGTTACGAGGCGAGGTCGTCACCTTGGCAGGCTTGTTGTCCTTTTGCTCTGCCAGTCGCTTCAGATATTCTCTGCGCTCTTTTTCGTATTTATCCAAAGCCACCAGTTTTTCCTGGCTATCGGAAAACATTCTCTCGGCCTCCCTCACATACTTACTTTCGGGATATTTATCCACAAAAGCGTGGTAAAATTTCACAACGTGTTCATAACGCTCTTTCTGCTTTTCAACAAAACTACTTGTGGCAAGTTTATGCTGCGCATCCACTTTGAGGTAAGCTAACTCCTCATTGAACTTGGAATCCGGAAAATCCTTATTGAAGTTATCAATGGAAATGACGGACGACTTGAGCGAAGGAAGCTGAAAATCGCTGATTTTATAGTACAGCTTCGCTTTCTCGTAAGCTTTTAATTCCAGTCGCGTGCGAAGTTCAAGGATATATTTGGTACACTCATCTTTAAAAGGACTGTCCGGATAAAAATTGATAAAGTCCTGCATAGACGTTATCGCTGTCATAGTACTCGTCTGGTCCAGGTTATAAGGCGATGAGCCCTTGTATAAAGAAAAAGCATGCATGTAAAATGCCTCCTGGGCATGCTCGCTCCTGGCGTAAGTATCAAAAAATTTCTTAAAAAGGTACTGACTGCTGGTATAGTCCCCCTGATAAAACTGACAATATGCGTTGTAGAACTCCGCCAGTTCAGATTCTGCCCCTCCTTTCAGCAAGGGCCCCAGCTCCTCAAACAAAAGTCCGGCATGATAATAATCTCCGGCCTTATAGTACTTAAGTGCTGCTTCGTACTTCTGTTCGTCTGTGCCCGACTTCTGCAATTTGGAAAACTTACCGCAAGACGTCAGCGACAGAAAAAGAACAACCAGGAAAAAACCCGAAATATTTTTTTTTCGCATAGGATGCAAAGATAATAAAAAAGCTACATGATTCATAACGAACCTGTAGCAATGCGTATTTTGAAAATATCTGAAAAGTTTACCCGATTATTTACCACTCTCCTCTCAATACCGGTTAGTTATTACTGTGTCTGATAAGTAACTTCTTAGTAGCTACTTTCTTTCCGTCCACGATCAACTGGTAAAAATAAACCCCTGATGTCATATCTCTGGTAGAGATACCCAGTTTGGTCTCATTTTTGTCCAGCGAGAATTCTGACACAGTTGATCCCAGGATATTGTAAATTGAAATTTTGGCATCCCTTACCATAGGGGAAACGGCATAATCAAGCCATGCTTTTTCACTTGCGGGGTTAGGATATATATTTGAAACCGTAATTCTCTCATTAGAAAACAGCTTTTCTGTCACCTGACTGGGTTTCTCCTCTGTGGAGACAATACGCCGCTCACTCACAGTCATGCTCGTCAAAGAGGAGGGTTCGCTCATCACCGACTCTTCAGGAAAAGAATCAGCAAAAAACAAAGTCCTGTAATAATTTCTCAAAGCAAGCGTTTTCTGCACAGTGATGGGCTTGTATTCCATCTTAAATGCGTGATCAACGGGTCCCTTGGCGGAGACTTTTTTCTTTGTCCCCACATTCAAACGGCTTTCCGGCACCTTGCTACTCCCATCCATTACCTGAGCCAGTGTGGCGGCAGGTATGGATAGCGACAAGATGTATATAAAAAGTAGATTTTTCAACATGGCAACTAATTCGGTTAAAGACTGGCATAAGTGGATATTTTGGTTTGACTTATACTAAGTATTACAAAAATATACACAAATAATCAATTTCTCAAAATTTATTGTACAAACGGCGTCATTTTTTTTTTAAACATTAAAAAAACGTGCCACTTCCTTATTGAGGCGGTACCTTCCAGGTCGTAATATTCAGATCCGGTTTATCGCCCAATCTCCACGCAAAGCCGTCGAGCTGCCTGGCCGAAGGAGTGATTTCGTGCGGGGGTATCAGCTTACCATCCGGCTTCCCTATAAAGGCGATCCTGTACACCTTACCCTCCTTGAAGAAAATATTCATCTTTCCGCACAGCACCCTGTTGAGCCCCAAAAGCTTTAAATCCTCGTCCTGTGCATAATAAATACTTTCCCCGTTCCCCTCGACCAACACTTTCTTTATGTTATTTTCTTCTTCAAAATAGGCATTAATCGTCCGCCCTTTGATCTGGTTATACTGCTTTACCAAACTGTCCTCCGAAATGATGAACGCTTTGCTCCTTAGCAACATCCGGTCCATACGGTTCTGCACCATGTAAGCCGAAATGGAATCGGCCTCCATCTGGTAATTTTTGCTCCAGAGAATGGGCTTCTTGTAAAAATGAATCACCGAATCCGCTGTATTGTAAGAGACGGAATCACAACGACCCTGGAAGTCTGACTTAAACAGATACACATTGCGGTTGCCAATCAGCTTCCTGGTACTATCTACTTTATTTTCTATGGAGTACAACGTATCTCCCCTAATATAAAGCGTATCACCGGACACCACCCGTTTTACGAGTGCGTGGCCGTATATCTTCGACATCCCCTCTTTGTCCAGATGCCACCCCTCATCTCCATGGAGTATGGTATTGTCCTTTTTAGCATAAATAACCACATTCCCCCTCGCAAATCCCCTCTTGATACGCTCGTCGTAGTTAAGGGAATCGCCCGTGAGGGTATAGGAAGGATTTTCGATCATGGTTCGCTGATCGAAAACAGATTCTCCTGTCGTGGAATTATAGCGGCCTTTCGTGCCTGCCAAAGTACCATCCTTTCCCTCCAGCCGGGTAGCTTTTCCTTTAAAGTCGGACCATTTGGTGATCGAATTGTAAAACAAAGTATCCGTTGTCAACGTGTACTTCTTATTGACCAACTTCACATTACGGTAATAATTATACTCTTTGGTCTGCGTATTGTAGAAACCTTCTTCGCTGGTCAGTACATTTTCCTTGTCTACCGTACGCCCCCTCTGGCGATAATAAGCAATCCCCCCCGCCATGTCATATTCGAGCTTGCGGGAAGTCAGCGTGCGTTCTTTGTCTTTCATCGTCGTTTTCGCACCGCTGATGATGGCCAGGCGGGTATTCCCGAAATATAAAAGCGTGTCGCCGGTGACCGACACCGTGTCTCCCTGTAAAATCCGCACGTTTCCAAATGCTTCCACCATATTGGTGACCTTGTTTTGCACAGCCCGATTACAATACAGTAGTGCGCCTTTGTGCTTCATGACGACATTCCCGATCAATTCGAACGTCTCAGACTGCTGGATAACAAACAAGCTGTCTGCCTTAACGATTTCCACCCATTCGGTCTGTTGCGCCTGTTGCGCCAAAATGCCCTGAGCAGTATTAACCAGTAAAACAAAGAACATCACTACCTTTATGGCCTCTTTGATACAAAAGATGCGATTGGGTTTAAAAGGGTTGGATCGAAATTTATTTTTTTTCAAATGATGAATCATTTCACACCGGTCTTCATTTTAACTTTCGGGACTGACTTTGCAAAAGTAGTTCATTAACCTCGTAACGGTTCATGCTGGAGGCATTTTTAACCTTTATTAACAGGCAGAAATTTCTTCTGAAAAACACCCCTACCCTGCTGACGGTGAGTGGCGGAATTGACTCTGTGGTCATGGCTTCACTTTTTCGTCAGGCAGGCTTTCCTTTTGACATAGCACACTGCAATTTTGGACTACGGTCCATAGAGTCCGAAGAAGACGAGCGGTTTGTAGGTGAGCTCGCCACGGGATATGGCGTCCGGTTTTTTACCCAAAAGTTCGACACTTCAAAAACGGCCGGTGAAAGAGGTATATCTACCCAAATGGCTGCCCGGGAACTCCGTTACGCCTGGTTCAACGAAATCGCGGTGGCCAATGGATACACTTACGTTGCGACCGCCCACCACGCCGGCGATCATTTGGAAACCGCCTTGCTTCATCTTACCAGGGGGACCGGCGTCAATGGAATGAAAGGCATTCCCGTACAAAGCGGCCATATCATCCGCCCGCTGCTCTTCGCTACCAGAGAAAGTATCCTTTCCTACGCACAGGA
>CAZAVR010000343.1:0-5021 GCA_964488435.1 uncultured Cytophagales bacterium
TGGCAGTTTTTATGTTAGTTATACCGGCATCTATATCTTTCCTGATGAGCTCGGTAAGTTGTAGTTGGGCATCTATGAGGAGAATGCCGAAAAAAAGCTGATTGATTCTTTCACGGAGTTTATAAAGCTCTATTTCAGTTTTCTGACTCTCTATTTTTGCGTTTGCAACCACGAATTCCCTTTGGTCTTTTAAGGTAAATATATCTGTGACTGGCTGCGACACTTCACTGTACAATCTGTATTGATCCTTGCTAAGCATGGGAATGCCAGGTAAGTCCAGTGGAATACGCGTCACGGCAGACTGGTAGGTAGCCTGTCCGGCGATGTTTATTTGAGGAAGATACGCTTTGTTTACGTTCTCAAGCGAAGAAGCCGCCGATGTTTCAATCAGGGCGCGCTGTTTTATGACCGGATAGTTTCTCTGTGCCATAGCGTAGCAGCTGTCGAGGTACAGCACCTGCGCCTGCAGGCTTGTCCTGGCGAGGAGCCAGCCGGCGGCACCTAAGAGCATTATGGGCTTAATCATATTATTTAATTTTTTGATTTAGTCATTTGATTAATATAAGGACAAAAAAAATCAGGCTCCGAATGCTGCTTTTAACCAAGTAGGTATACGCTTTTTTCGCTCCTGCATGAGTTGATTGAATTGTTGATCGTTCAAGTCTCCTATCCTGGTTATCAGGGGTTTTGCGATAAACGGAAACACCACAAGGCCGATCAGATTCAACAGGAAATGTAAGGGATTAGATTCATTGATCCGGCCTTCTGTCACCCCTTGCGCGTATTGTTTAAACAAAACCGAGTCCAGTATCATTTGTCGTATAGGAAGTTTTTCTAAAAAGCTGTCCGGCTTATTTCGTATTTCACTGGCTATAAATAGCGGTATTTCCGGCTCCAGGCTGATGAGGTCGATATACCTGGCGGTAATGTGCTCTATTTTCGTTTCTAGTCCGGTGGATTCGTCATTGAACACGGCAGAGACACTTTTGATGAATCCGGAAAGTGTTTCGAGCATAATGATCTCGAAAAGCTTT
Organism: uncultured Cytophagales bacterium; assembly: GCA_964488435.1. GTDB lineage: Bacteria > Bacteroidota > Bacteroidia > Cytophagales > Spirosomataceae > JBEBSO01. The sequence continues at coordinate 1,035 of CAZAVR010000343.1, forward strand.
TCCTTGCTTCGGAAGTAATAGTTAAGAAGCGCCAGGTTGATCCCTGCTTCTTCGGCGATATCCCTTGTTCGCGTGGCCGCATATCCTTTTTTGTGAAAAACCGTACGGGCAGCCGCTTTAATCTTTGATTCGGTGGTGATGTCCAGGTGTTTGAGATCTTTTTTAACAGCCATTTGTGTGAGCAAGCTTCTTTTTACAAAGAAAGCGTAAATTTTTCTGTTTAACCAAATTTTTTAATCATTTGATTAAATTCAATTTATTCCAGGCCTGTTCATACACATCTCGCAATCAGCCCGTGTGAAATTAGGATTTATGAGAAATAATGACTATATTTAATAATAGACTTTAATGTTTTCCTTTCCAGGGCACAGATTCTGCCCTTATGTTTCCACTTGTTACCCTGATTTTCTTTTTGTCTGATTAAGTTGTTTTCATAAAACACCAGGAAAAATTTGCGCAAGTAAATACTTGCTTATATATTTGCAAGCACTTACTTGCGTAACATGGAAGCACGAAGAGATGTTTTTCAGGCGATCGCCGATCCGACGCGGCGGGCCATTATCGGGATGATAGCCGGGAATCCCACCAATGTCAACAGCATAGCCGAGCAATTTGCGATGAGTCGCCAGGCCATTTCATTACACCTGAAGATACTTTCTGAGTGCGGACTTGTCCGTGTAACCCGGAAGGGGCGCGAACGTATATGTGAACCAAGATTGGAGAAGCTTGGTGAAGTAAATGAGTGGGTCCGGCAATACCGGGCGTTCTGGTCAGACAAGCTGGACGCATTGGAGAGTTACCTGAATAACCTGTCAGATGAATCATAAATCTATATTTCAAATGGAAAAACTAGGAATTATATCCAAAGAAGCTAAAGGGTTCAGGGTGGTTTTCGAAAGGGAATTTCCCTATCCCATCGAAACGGTTTGGCGGGCAATTACCGACCCGGAAGAGTTGAAATTCTGGTTTACAGATATTTCACTGGAACTGAAGGCAGGCAGTCTGATCACTTTTCAGTTCAGAGATAAAGAACAAACCAAGAGCTTTGGTCAGGTGGTGAGCATCGAAGCTCCCAGTCGGTTTGTATGGACCTGGGAAGGCGAACTGGCTGAGTGGGAGCTTACAGCGCTGGAAGAGGGTCATACGCGACTTGTTTTTTCATATAGCGGGATCGCATCCGATATGCCGGTGAGTGTGGCAGCTGGTTTTCACGATCTGCTTGACCTTCTCGGCAGACGCCTGGGCGGCAGTACTGATACTGAGGCTTTTGGGGCAGAACAGGATGCTTCGTCTGTTCATCCTGCGGCCATTCATTATGCGGCGCATGTCTATGATGATTATCCTCAAGCTGTGAGGAATGAGCCTGTCGTGATGGAGAAAAAGCTGGACTTTGCCATAGAGAAAGTTTGGCTTGCTATCACTGATCCGGAGAGGATGCGGAAATGGTACTTTGCCATGGATGATTTTAAGCCTGTGGCAGGCTTTAGGTTCCGCTTTCCCGGACAGGGTTCCCGCGGTGAAAGCTATATGCATCTTTGTACTGTTACAGAAGTAGTTCCAGGCCGAAAACTTCAGTATAGCTGGACCTACGACGGGTTTCCCGGCTATTCCCTGGTTACTTTTCTTTTGACTCCTTTGGAAGACGGAGGGACACATATCCGGCTTACGCACCACGGCCTGGAGACATTCCCCAAAGATCTTCCGGATTTTGCAAGATCGAGCTTCACTGCCGGCTGGAAGGAAATCATCGGAAACATGCTTCCCGGCTATCTTCAAGAAGGATGATCCCAACGGTTCTGGCATAAATGCATTTGCCTGCAGGCCATCTCCGGTTGCGAGGCAAATGCTCTCCCCGCAACCATAAATATCAGAAGGAATAAGGCCCGATGTCAATTTTTCCTTGCCTTTTCCTTCGCTTTTTCTTGTCAATGTCCAGGGTCGGCGCATCGAGCACTGTCCCAAAGTTGATAGCGGGGCTGCCTTTTCGAAGGCGATAATCACCTGTACCATCCGGCTTATAGTTGACGAGCAGTGGGTCCGCTATGATTGTATTTTCAGGCTTAAGCCTGTTCCGCAGTCTGTATTCGCCCCTTGAGTTGTTATGGAAAAGGTTGTTCCGGTAAATGTTATTCTTTCCGGTATCCCCCATTTCAGTAATGGCAAAATTCTTGTGGTTGGAAATGAGAATATTGTTCTGAACGATAAATCCGTCGGCCAGTCCGTTGAAGGGAGCATCCCCTGCGCCAATGACGATGCCGCCATTGTTATTCTCGAAAACCAGATTGTTGGAGATAATCAGGTTCTTGGGATTGTGCCAGGTGTGAATGCCCCATCCCGAGTTTCTGTATGTGATATTGTTAAAAATGCATCCTTTGCCGTTGGAATGGTAAATCCCCTGTACATGTCCTGTGCTCCCTATCCCGATGTCGTGAACTACATTGCCGATAATGTCATTGTCGGCCGCATCATAATTTGAATTATCGATACCGGCTCCACCTGAATTCCCGGCATTGTTGGCCTCAATATCAAATACATGGTTATATAGAATGCGACAATGGTTGGCATAATTGATGATTCCCAGGCGTGATTTTTTTCCACTCACCTCAAAACCTACAATATCCACATAATCTCCCTTGTTGTGAAAAATGAAACCGGCATCACGCTGTCCATAAATCTTAGCGCCCCATTTTTTATCAGAGATAAATACAATCCTCGCAGAAGCAGTACCCGATACACTATTGATTACGTCTTCATGGTAGTGACCCGGTGCAACATGAACCGTGGTGCCGGGCTTCACCATCAGCGCAGCGTGCCCGATGGTTTTCCATGGGTTGCCTCTCTCTCCGCTATGCTCATCGTTTCCTTCGGGCGAAACATACCTGTGCAGGGTTCCGCTACCGGGTTGCAACGGATGAGCATAGCCGGAGTAGAAAAAAGGCAATGTGCTCAGACTTGCGATCTTCCAGAGAAACTGGTTTCTGGACATATCATTAGCCATGGCATTAAGTTAAGGGTAGGAATAGCACTAATTTGTCAACAAAATTACAACCGTTTTTCTACGATATGCAAGTAAAAATCACTTTTTTTATCGATATTTTGTTCTAAGCCTCGGATGTATGGCTGTTCAAGACAGCTGATATATAAAATGAAATCAATTTACAGACTCATAAAATATCTCATCCTCAGCATTTTCGAAAATGTATACAGAACTACGGGGAACTACCGGCAAAGAAGCAGCCTGCAATTGGTCAGTATATTTCGTCGACCTAAATAATAAAATTATGTTGACATTTTAAAATACTACAGCCCAAAATCTGACGAATTCCTTTATGGGTGAACGGAGCGGATGGAGAGTTGTCGGGTCAGCTTCAGGACGATGCGGTGTATTCACGAAACGTACCGTCCGAGTAGAAGACCACGATTCGTTCGATGTTTTTATGCTTTGGAGGAAAGGCGTCGAGATTTGGCTGTACCGTATCGTTTCCGGCGATGCTGGTTTCATCCCATTCTAAGGCGGTCTGATGGGAACGATATCCGGCTTTGGAAGAAGTGATCCGGGCTGATTCCGTGTCAGTTAGGCCGGAAGGTGTGTCGGTGGAGATCTGATCGTCCAAAATCCATTTAAGGTCCAGGTCAGGGAATCTTCGGACTATTTTTTGAACAATGTCCAGGCTAGGCCTGTTTCGTCCGGCAAGTATGTGTGAGATGCTGGATCGCTGTACACCGATTTCATCAGCGAAATGTGATGGGCTGAGGTTTTTTTCCGAAAGTAAATGCTTGATTTTCTCGTTCAGGGTCATTTTTCTACAAATGTAAACTATTTAAGCTAATCTGTTGAATCAAGTAATGGTTACAAATATAAACTATATTCCACGCAGTATACAAGTGTAACGAAAAATAAATAGCGTCAAATCCCCTGAATTTGGCTGTAATTGTTTTCTATGTACAACGGAGTAAGTATTTGATTACATAATTAAATAGGCACTT
>CAZAVR010000344.1:0-5020 GCA_964488435.1 uncultured Cytophagales bacterium
AATCATTTTTGAAAGGAAATAAAAATGTAGTGTTGGTAGCTTCTTTTGCATCATCAATACGAAATCCCCATCACAGAAAAGAATATAAAGGTAAAAATTTTGAACGCCAATAAAAACGTAGTTGGCCTTCTCAGATTTGCAAAACGAAAATATCAATTAAACTAAAACATTTACAGCCATGACGAATTTCTTCGACTTTCAAAACGCAGTTTCCGCAGCAGGTCAATCAGTATTTGCTCCAATGGAAACCGATTCCTATGCCGAGAAGGTAAACATGCGGGATTACGGTTATCAGCAATCCGGTGCTCACCGCGGCGACGCAAGAGCACTGGCCAACTTGTTCCGGCAGATTCGCAACGGTCGCCTGATCGACGAAAACGCCAACGAAGAGCAGCAACGCCGAAACCGGGACATATTGAACGCCCAGGTGCTTGAACTTGAGAAGGAGGCAGAGGCAGTCGCTTCCGAACAGCGCAAAATCCTGGAGGTGTTGATTCCGAATGCTGAGGCTGAGATCAAAGCTTACGACGAGCAGATCCTGCACGTGCGCAAGGACGAGGCTGCCGGACTCTACAAGCCTGGCGCAATCAAACGGTTCACGCTATGGAAGCTGGGGTTGGCTGTTGCACTTCTGGGCGTTTACCTGTTTTGTTTTTACATAAGCGCGGTGTACTCAGGCATGATCCGGAACATAGCGACTGAGCTGGAAGGAAATAGTGAAGAGCTACAGGCGCTTTTCTCCAACATTTTTGTGCCGGGCGCATTTTCGGTTTTCAACCTGCATTGGCTTGCACCGATCTTGTTGCTGGCCTTCGCCGTTGCGCTTGATGTGTTGACGGAAACATGGAAAGGCCTGGGCAGATCCATAGCCGTAGTGGGTGCCGTACTGATCACACTTGCCCTGGACGCCCTGATCGCCTACAAAATAGAGGAAAAGGGGCAAGAGGTTAAGGTGATGATGGGATTGGCCGATCCGAATCATACCTGGTGGCGAAGTGCCGACTTTTACATCGTCCTGATCATGGGCTTCGTGGCTACGATCTTCTGGGGATTACTTTTGAATGCCTTTAAAAAAGAGCTGGCCAAAAAAGACACCCACCGGGTGGTAGCACTCGAAATAGCCCATTTTAATGGCCTGAAACGGGCCGCCGGTAAGCTGATTTCCGAACTCAGAGGACGTGTGGCAGATCTGAACACGCAGATGTCAAAACTGCTGCTGGATATCAAAAGCCTCAAAGAACGCCAGCACAACTTGCTATTTAGCCGGGCCGAGCTGGAGAAGTCGATCAATGACTTCTACGATGGCTGGTTGAGTTATCTAAACGGGTTAACCGACGCGGATAGACAAAAAGAAGCATGTGAGTCTGTCCGGGAGCAATTTTATTCCGATCACATCGACAAACCGGGCTTGATAGCCTCGTAACATGGGACTCTGCTTAACGGTTTACATGTTCCACTTTTAACGATTATAGCTATGACGAATTTCTTCAAAATTCCATGTTTATTTTTTCCTGGTTACTTTAAACCTGGATGCCGCTGCAGGCGACAGGCCGCTGAATATGGTGGTGGTCCTGGATCTTTCTGACAGGCTGCTGGTGCCTGGTCAGTCTGAAAAAGACAGGGCAGCGATCTTCTCGGCCTTTGAAGTGTTCGAAAATTCCGTGCGGGCACAGCTTTTCATCAAATCGAAGGATGTATTCTCGGTCGTGATTCTGCCGCAGCGCAACAGCGCCCTGAATGGCGATCACTATGAGACCCGGCTCCGGCTTGATATGAGCAGGATACCTGTAGCACAAAAGAGCGCCCGATTCGCGGGGTACAAAAAGGAGCTCTGGCGCACGCTGGCGGCACTTTACGCCGAAGCCGGCAAAGGCACCAAGCCGTCGGACTACTTCGGTGTGGACATCTGGCAGTTTTTCAACCAATCGGTCAACGATTACCTGTCGCCAACAGCTGCAAACAAGGTGCTTCTGCTCACCGACGGCTTCCTCGACTTTGAGAGCGACAAGCATACTGTAAAGGTGAAAAACCGCTACACCTCGTCCCGCTTTCTGCCTTCACTTACCGGATCGGATTGGAAGCAAGTAGCACAAGCAAAGGATCTGGGCTTTTACCCGGTTCAGAACAAAATCACTGCCTGTTCGCTAATTGTAGCCGGTTTGAGTGCGAAGTACGGGGGGCAATCCGAGCTTGACAAGCTGAAGTTCTTCTGGAGCAAATGGCTAGGGGAGTGTGAGGTGAAAAGCTATCGGCTGATTTCAAATGCCAATCCGGCTCAGTTTGGCGCAACGATTTCGAGCGCTCTGAAATAGTGTTGCGACCGTATACTTTCATCACCGGTAGCCTTTATTTTTCGAAGCTGGCTGTCCGTCAATGACTAACTACTATTCAACTAAAATCCAAAAGTCTTCACACAAATCATTCTTAACAAACGCGGCACCTCCATCCGGATCAAAGGCGGGCGATACCAGATCCGTAATCAGGAGCAGGAACAGTACATTCCGGTTCACCAGGTAAAAAGCATCCTGATGCACCCGGCCACAACGCTCAGCTATGAGGTAGTGGAAACGGCTATTCGGCAGAATACGGAAATCTTGTTCGTTGATCGCAAAGGCTTCCCTGCCGGGAGAGTGTGGAGTCATCATTTCGGCTCGGTTTCTACGATTCGTAAAAATCAGTTGAGATTTTCGGAGAGTGAACAAGGGGTTGACTGGATCCGCGGAGTGCTGGTGAAGAAAGGACAAAACCAACGGCTGGTTTTGGATTTGCTTTCTCTGATCACAGAAAGAAGTGCGGAAAAGCCCAAAGAGGCGATAGGTCGATATGTCTCCAAAATTAGCGATTGCCCACCAGGAGATCGTTCTGAAATGTTTGCTTCTTTCCGCGGATGGGAAGGAAGTATGAGCCGGGCGTATTTTGAGGGGCTGAGATCCATTGTTCCGGAGTATTACTATTTCGAAAAGCGCTCGCAGCGTCCTGCTCTCGATATGTTCAACTGCCTGCTGAACTACAGCTACGGGATACTATACGGTTTGTGCGAATCGGCGCTTATTCAGGCGGGAATAGACCCGGCGCTGGGCGTAATGCATCGCGACGAATACAACCGGCCGGTATTGGTCTACGATTTTATCGAAACCTACCGGCACTGGGCCGACTATACCGTATGCTACCTTTGCGTTCAGGAGGTGATTTTTGAGGAGTTTTTTGATGTAGAGAATGGCCAGTACTGGCTTAACACTGCGGGAAAACGGATACTGATCCAGAGTTTCAACGATTACCTGAACGAAATAGTACCGCTTGAAGGGGTAAGCCGGTCGCGCCAAAACCATCTTCAACTCGACGCGCAACGCCTGGCGTCGCTCCTGAAAAAGTTTGTGGACAATTGATTGTCGGCAGACGCAGTAGGTACTCAATCACATGTTTCACTTCAAACCAGCAAAAGCCATGACAAACACCACCAATTTTAGCATAGGATATGCGATAACATCATCCGGAGAGCAGATGGGCACCTGTACACTTGAGGAGCTGTTTGAAAAAGTAGCGAGCCTGTCCGAAACAGATTTGTCCCGGGAAACGTCCCGGTTAAGAAAACTGATGACGCTAGACAAGTCGGTCTACAAAACTGTAAAAACCCGTTTGCCCTACGTGGTTGGTAGTGTTTTTAAACACGGCATCCGGAAAAAGGAGCATTTACTGGCGGCTCATTATTTTGTATTGGATGTTGACCACATTCCAATACATGAGAGCAGGGTACCGGAATCAATTCGAAGTCACAGTGCTGTAGCACTGGCCTTTGTGTCGCCAGGTGGCGAAGGGTTGAAAATTTTCTGCCGGCTGTCAACGCCTTGTTCCGATCCGGACCTTTTTTCCGCAGCTTACAAGCGTTTTGCAAGTAGGTTCGCCGAAGAGACCGAACTAACTGGTAAAATGGACCTTCGCACTTCTGATGTGACGCGCGCCTGTTTTCTGGCGCACGACCCTCACGCTTACTTTAATCCCTTGGCCCTGACGGTAGATTGGGCTGTAACAACGGAGGTTTTTGAGTCCGGGCCGGTGAATACGGACGAGGAGGGGCAGCCCGGCGAGTCCGGTGGAATTAATGAAGAGGCATATAAGGCAGTGCTGAAGGCTATTAACCCCCAAGCACCTGTGAGACGGGTGAGAGAAGTATTCCTTCCGGAGCCGCTCTTACAGTTTCAGAATTCCATCGAAGGGATATGCCGGGAGGTCAATTTGGAAATCGTATCTGTTCAGCCGATACAATACGGATTAAAAATTGTCGCAAAGCATGGCTATCGTATCGCGGAGGTGAACGTTTTTTACGGTAAGAGAGGGTTCTCTGTAGTCAAAAGCCCCAAAACAGGTACAGATCGGGTACTTACAGACCTGTTGCACGACAGTTTGTTCGCCTATCTTTTTCCTCCGGTGCAGGCGGAAACAGTTCCGCTTGCAGAATATGTGAAACAAGTAAACTAATTGACTATGCCGCGCAAAAGAGCCGTATCGCCACCATTGCCGTTTTCTGAGTTGAACATAAAGCTATCCGGAGCAGGTTTGCCGGCGATACAATCCGCCGAAACACTCCCGGAACACTTCGATCAACTGCCCGAAGGGCTCCGCAATTTTATGGATTTTTTAAAGCCGGGAAAATTACCGTTCCGAAAAGCCGAAGATATGTACTGCCTGATTATGTATGATATAGAAAACAACCGCATCCGCCGGCTGATGGCGAAATACCTGGAGCAAAAAGGAGCGATCCGGATTCAAAAGTCCGTGTTTTTTGCCCGCTTTCACCGAAAGCTGCAGAAAGAAGTAGTGGATATGCTGCGCCGTATGCACGATTGCTACGAAAACGAAGACAGTATACTGGTGTTACCTGTCGGAGAAGATATGCTCGGGAGTCTCACCTGTATTGGTAAAGAATTCGAGCTGCAAGTGCTGACAGCACCCAGGCATACGCTGTTCTTTTGATGTCCCCCCGGCGGCACTTGATTCACATATTCCTGTCCGAACTATCATT
>CAZAVR010000345.1:0-5011 GCA_964488435.1 uncultured Cytophagales bacterium
GCCCCATACACCAGTTCAATATCGCTCCCGGCTTTGAAAAACAACCAGTTCAGGTCATAAGTCTGCTGACTGGTCAGGTCCGCATAAATCCCCAACACTGCATTGGTGGCAAATTCGAGGTTAATAAAAGCAGATTCCTCCGTGAATATCGAGTTGGAACGGCTATCGAGGTATTTGTCACAGGAAGTCGTGGAAACCAATATCAAACCAACAACTGCCGTCAATTTTGCAATTTTTTTCATCGTCTGAATATTTTAAAAAGTCAGGTTGAGACCCACATTGTAAGAGCGGCTCCGCGGATAGGCATTAAAGTCCATACCAGGGGTTAACGGGGTAGACCGTATGGAATCGACCTCAGGATCATAGCCAGAGTAGCGGGTAAGAATACCCAGATTATAACCTGTCAGGTAGACCCGCAGCTGCTCCAATTTGATTCTCGACAACAGGCTCTTGGGTAAAGAGTAGCCTAGTGTAAGATTATTGAGCCTGATAAAGGACCCGTCTTCAACCGCCCACGAATGCAGTGGAGCCCTCACCATTTGCGGAGACCAGTATTTGGCATTCTTGTTCATTTCAGCCAGTTCTGCAGGATCATTTACCACCAGTCCCGTCTCCCTGCTGATGTGGGTAAAGCGATCGTCCGAATTCATGATGTTCAGGATATTTTTATAAGATCTGGCCTCCCAGGCAGTAGTAAAGAACACCTTGTTCGTATTGTAGATGCTGTTACCGTATACCCAGTTGAAAAAGCTTGAGAAGTCAAAACCTTTATACCTGGCCGTAAGGTTAAATCCTCCGGTATGCTTCGGATTCGCATTTCCTATAATCACCCGGTCGTTTACATCCACAATATTGTCGCCATTCTGATCCACGAATTTCAGTGCGCCCGGCCTGAACCACCTCGTACTGATAATGGCGCTGTTATTGGCGACGCCTTCTTTGAGGGTATAGGTCTGGTTCTCGTAAGTAAAGTCGTCAAACGAATACATTCCATTCCCGTCTGTCTGGTAGCCGTAGATAAGTCCGACCTGCCCGCCTTCTTTGATAAGGTACTCCCCGAACGGGCCGGTGCTGCCCCCTACGCCGGAAGACTGTTCCCAGACCTTCGTATCGCCCAGCTTGTCTATGCGGTTGATGTTGAACCCGATATTGAATGAAGCAGAAAGCGTAAAGTCTTTTTTCTCTATTAACACACCGTCCAATGTAATTTCCAGACCACGGTTGGAGGTCTGTCCGATGTTCTGAAACTGGTTGGTATAACCGGTATTGGATGGGATCGTGGCACGGATGAGCAAGTCTCTCGTTGTATTTTTATAAAGTTCTACAGAACCACTCAACCTGTACTTGAAAAGCGAAAAATCAACCCCCAGATTTCTCGTCACGGTAGTCTCCCATTTCAGGAAAGGGTTGGAAAGTGTGTTATTGGGAACGAGGAAGGGCGTACGTGTATCCTCACCGCCAATAAAAAGTCCCCCTGTCGATACAGAAAGCGTCTTCTGCCAGGTATTGTCCGGAATCCGGTTATTTCCGGCAGCCCCGTAACTTAGCCGCAGCTTAAGGTCATCCACAACCGCGCGGGTACTCTGCAAAAACGTCTCATCTGAGAGACGCCAGGCAAGGGCAGCAGAAGGGAAGTACCCCCAGCGGTTACCTACAGCAAACTTACTGGATCCATCCGCCCGGAAAGTAGCCGAAAGAAGATATTTCCCCTTATAGTCATAATTCATACGACCGAAAAAGGAAGACAACTTGATATCAGGATAATCCATTGTAGCAATAGGTTCTGCGTTGCCCAACTGCATCATATTCAGTGCACTCGACGGATCGATGTATTTGGGCAGGTAATTCACCGAGCTCATGATGTCGTTGGATTTTTCATAATTCAACTCCTGACCCATCATTACATTCAGGTTACTTCCCGGAAGGAAGTTGGTTTTTGCGTAAGTCAGGATATTAGCTACCCGGTAGCCGCTCTGATCCAGTTTCAGAATACTAGCCAGAGGCTGCCCGCCCAAAAGCATGGCATTCGACGTGTTGATTCCATAAAACCGATGGTTGGTTCGCTGAAGATATTGCTTCCCGAATTCCAGACGATAATCCAGGTTGGGAACCGGCAACTTCACGTTAAATGCTCCGTTGATATTCAGGGTAAGCTGGCTTTGACGCCGGTAGTCATCCAACGTCTGTTTCAGAGGGTTTAGGGTGAAAATACTGTTGATCTCGAAATCTTCTTCGGCAAGATCGGTGTCTACATAATCGGACAGGCCGTTAATAGGCCTGAACTGAACCACATGCGCCAGACGGCCATTGGATGAAGTACCGGCACCTTTGAGCTTGTAGTCAGAAAGTCTCGTATTCAAATCCATCGTCAGCCAGTCATTGATCCGGCTATTGGTACGAATGGTGAGGTTATGCCTTTGGTAACCTGACCCTGCCATGACTTCCTCCTCATCATTTCGGGTCAGGTTTACATTGTATTTCGTCGTTTTGGATCCTCCTGAAATGGACAGATTATTTGAAAGGCTGCTTCCCGTCCGCCCGAAAACTTCCTGTTGCCAGTTCGTTCCGGTCATTTGCTTGTAGAGGTGCATGTCCTTGAAGTCTCCGAAATTCTTCTGAAATACCACATTATTGCTCCCACTGACAGCATTCTGCATTTCATATTGCCAAAACACGAATTCATACGGATTCAGCACGTCATAATATTTGGTGATCTGTCTCTGACCGTAAAACATATTGTAGCTTACTTTTCCCTTTCCTTCTTTTCCTGACTTTGTGGTGATAATTATTACCCCGTTGGCACCACGTGCTCCGTAAATCGCCGTGGATGAGGCATCTTTCAAAACATCGATCGAAAGAATATCCGTGGGTGCAATATCATTGATATTATTCACCGGGAAGCCATCCACCAGAAACAAGGGAGAATTGTCCTGCGTGATAGACCCTCCACCGCGCACACGTATTTTAATATCCGCGTCAGGTGCTCCTTCCGTCCGGGTCACCTGCACACCAGGCATACGCCCCACAATCGCATCAGCCGCTGAGGTAACAGGTACATCCTTCAAAGTACTGCCGCTCACAGATGATACTGAACCTGTCAGATCTTTTTTCTTCACCGTTCCGTATCCAACTACCACGACTTCCTCGAGCGTTTTTTCATCCACTTTCATCACGACTTCCAGAGAAGTTCTATTCCCCACCACGATCTCCTGCGAGTGAAAACCAACAAAAGAGAAAATAAGCACCGACTCCGGTCCGGGTACTTCCAGACTGAATTTTCCATTCACATCCGTGATCGCTCCCCGCTGGCTTCCCTTCACGAGAATACTCACTCCAGGCAACTCTTCACCCTTCAAATCCCTAACCATACCCAATATACGAAGATCCGCCTGAGCAGGCTGGGCGAAAGATTGAACGGGAGCCGGAGGCTTAGGCACCTCAACTTTTCTTCTCAGTATAATCTGTTTGTCTACAAGCACATAGGTGATCCCATGCGGATCCAGAAGCTCCGACAAGACCTGGGCAAGCGCCTGGTTTTCATAAGAAGCTGAAACCTTTCTACCTTCAGGAACGATGGTCGAATTATAAGTAATGTCAATACCGGTCTGTTCACCGAGCCTGTCAATGGCTTTATCCAGGGAGATACCTTTAAAGGATATGGACACCTTCTTCTGGAGCATCTCCTGCGCATTTCCTTTTGCCAGCGCTACTCCCGTCATCACAAAAGCCAGTAAGAGTTGGGCGCCCATTATTTTCATAACTTTTAGCGAAAAGACTAAAGTGATATTTCTTTTATTCATAGATTTAAGTGTTTTTACAAAAAACAATAGCTTCCCCGTCCTATCCGGCAGGTTCCGGTTACAAACCGGGGAGCGAAGGCTGGGAGTGGCTCCAACACGCTCAGCCTTTTTTATCTGATATATTGTTTGAGTCAGGTCTATTTCATCTTTACATAGCGCGCAGTTTTAGAAGTGGCACATTAGTTAGTTACATCCCAATGTATTTACAGTCACCCGGCCATTTTCCATCGAAAAACTGGTCCCGGGGCCAATACCTTCACATATAATTTTCAACTTTTCAGAAAGTGGCTTGTCTTTAAGCGTTGTCGTCAATGAGCAACCGGTCAGCAGCTCTTCGTTCACCTGTATTTCTATGGCATAATCCTTTTCAAGGGCCGCAAGTATATCCGTCACCGGGGTATTTTTAAACCGGTAAACTTCCTGCAGCCCCGGGACCGGGTCTTCCGTTTCCAAAGACGGAAGTGTGTTCGCAGGGACAAACAGCCTTGACTTCCTGTCGAAGGCGATTTGTTCGTTAGCCACCAGATTAATCTGGGCTGCGCGGCTCACTTCCTCTCCTTTCACCGGAGCGGCCGTCACCGCCACTTTTCCTGTTTTTACTTTAACAGAGAAATGAGATTGGGTATCCGAAGCGTCAATCACGAAGCTCGTACCCAATACAGTGGTGACCATCCCGTCGGAGAAAATCACGAAAGGCTTCTCAGGCTGTTTCACAATTTCAAAAAAAGCCTTTCCCCAAAGGGTCAGCTCCCGGCGCACTGTATAAACATCCGGAAAGGATATTTTAGCGGACGGGTAAAGCAAAACGGTACTTCCGTCCGGCAACACCACCGGCATCATGTCCGCACTTGTGTTGGTTACTTCCCTGGCAGCTCCATTTTGTGCGAAAGACTGACCTTCGCTCCTATCAGATAATGCTCTCTTTTGGGGATTGTAAAAATAAATAAAAGAAAAAAGGACCAGAATAGCAGCTGCGCCGGAGTACCACCACAACCGCCGCTTTCCTCCGATACGCTCGTCCTCTTGGGGAAAATCAATCTTCACATATCGATCTGAAATTTGCCCGCTCAGCTTTCCAAAAATGGCTTTCGATTTTTCTTCGCTTAAAAATGACGTACTATTTTCGATCGACAACCTGGAGTCATCAGACAGGGCCGTGCTCCATTCGTACTGATGATCCTTTATCCATTCCACAAGAAAGTACTTTTCTT
>CAZAVR010000346.1:0-5000 GCA_964488435.1 uncultured Cytophagales bacterium
GATTCTCTGTTACAAGTTATTGGCCTTGCGGATATATAACTCAAGGGCACCTGTCATGGAGGGAGCATTCGGCAAGGGAGCCTGGATGTCCAGATGAAGTCCTGCGTCCTCAACGGCCTTCGCTGTAGTAGGACCAAAGGCGGCTATCCTTGTTTTGTTTTGCTGGAAATCCGGGAAATTTTCAAAAAGAGACTTAATACCTGATGGGCTGTAAAATGCAATGATATCGTAATAGACATCTTCAAGGTCAGAAAGATCGGAGGAGACGGTCTGGTACATCACCGCTTCTGTGAAATGGAGATCTTCCGTGTCCGCAAATTCCGGGATATCGTTCTTCCTCACGTCAGAGCAGGGATAAAGGAATTTTTCTCCTTTGTGCTTGCGAATAAGCTCAATCAGTTCGGCCGCTGTTTTGGTTCCGGAGAATATTTTCCGCTTCCGTATGACGATATACTTCTGAAGATAGTTGGCTGTCTGGTCAGAAATACAAAAGTATTTCATGCCGGCAGGAACCTCTATCCTTGCTTCGTTACAGATGCGAAAGAAATGGTCAATCGCGTTTCTACTTGTGAAGATCACAGCAGTGTGATCAAGGATGTTGATCTTGTTCTTTCGGAATTCTTTGTAAGATATTCCATCCACCTGTATAAAAGGCCGGAAATCTACTTTGATGTTAAATTTTTTCGCCAATTCGAAATAAGGAGAGTTTTCATCTGCAGGTCTCGACTGACTAACCAACAGGCTGGTGACTTTCGTCAGTCTGTTTGGGTCGAAGTTAATTGTTTCACTCATTTAAATCAACTTAGTTTCTTGTACAAAGAAGCCTCTTTAAAACCGGGCTATTTTCACCCCGATGATCAGAGGTATTACTTCTGTGACGCAAAGGTACGAAAATAAATACGGATTTATAAATGTGCCTTTATGTAACAAGGCAATATAGAGTACAAAAAATCTTAGCAAAAAGAATATAGAAATTGCAAACCCAAGGTTCTCTCTGAAAAACAAAAAGTATTCCGGAGCTACCGAAAACAAGATAAGTGCCAGGAGGCAGAGCAGGGCGAAATACGTGCTGCCTGACTGAAGGATCTTCAAATAATGCGCTGCGATGATCTCTTTCAGATTAAGCACGTTACCGGTAATAAACATAAGGATATACTTGAGATGCAGCACGAAGAAAGTAGTAACTACCAACTGCATATAGTCGAGCGTTAATTCGCCCAGGCTACCGTTCCTGGAGAGAAAGGAAAGCGGGGAAGTCATTCCCTGATTAATGAGGAAAATGATCAGAAACGATGCCACAAGAGAATATTGCACCGCCAGAAGAAAATTAGTGTATTCAAATGGTTTATTTAAAGAATTCGATTTTAACCCCTTTTCTAATAAGGATATGGGGTTTATATTATGCATGTATACCGCCGGAGCCAGGTTGAAATTGATGGCATTTACGAGTATGATAAAAATAACGGTCAGGATAAGGAAATCGGAAAGACGTGAAACGGGTTTTGGCTTGAGCCGTATTACGTTTGAAGGGGCCGCTTCTGCTGCGGCTGTTTCCAGTTTTTTGGGGAAAGCCAGTACGGCAGTTTTTCCTGTTATTCCACCTGCATTTCCGTAAAGGGTGATCATCACCTCGTTCCTTCTGAAAGTTCGGTACAGACTGTCTATGCTGATTACTTCCCATGCGTCCGGGCTGATCCTTTTCTGTAGCTTCCCGTCTATAAAGAGATAGGTTTCCCGGCTGACATTCAGGAGCAGTTTATAATGGCGGTTATTGAGCAGGTCAGTCCTGAGGCTTACAGATGGTATGTTTTCGTGCAGGAACTGGGTGTAGGGAATATAATTCTGGTAGTTTTCACTATAAACAAGCCAGTCGTTCCTGAAATCATGTACTATGTTATAGGAAAGATTGTCAGCGGAAGGGATATCGGCCATCGCGCTGCCAGGCCGGCATACCGCTGACGAAAATAAAATCAGTACAGTAAGGAAACGCAGTATACTCATTTCACCAATAAAGGGCGGAGTTTCCTCAGCCCTTTTTATTTAATTGTGTTCGGAAGATGGCGAAACAGTTATTATGCTTTACCCAGCGCTTTTAACATCGTCTCTCCAATAAGCGCCGGCGATTCAGCAACAAAAATGCCTGATTCTCTCATGATGCGCATTTTGGCTTCTGCTGTGTCGTTTGCTCCGCCTATAATGGCACCGGCATGGCCCATTCTGCGTCCCTTAGGAGCAGTTTGTCCTGCAATAAAACCAACTACCGGCTTGGGATTACCCGCAGCTCTGATATAATCAGCTGCGTCGGATTCCATGCTTCCGCCGATTTCACCTATCATGACGATAGCCTCGGTTTCGGGATCTGCCATGAGCAGTTCCACGGCTTCTTTGGTTGTGGTACCGATGATGGGGTCACCGCCAATACCTATAGCGGTCGTCTGACCCAATCCGGCTCTGGTCAACTGATCCACAGCTTCATAAGTAAGGGTGCCTGATTTTGAAACAAGGCCTATGGTACCTTTTTTGAAAATAAAGCCAGGCATAATACCGACTTTACATTCTTCGGCAGTAATGATTCCCGGGCAGTTAGGCCCTATCAAGCGGGTTTCTTTGCCTTTCAGATATTCTTTGGCAATCATCATGTCTTTGGTAGGGATTCCTTCCGTAATACACACAATGACTTTTATACCGGCTTCTGCCGCCTCCATGATGGCGTCTGAAGCGAAGGCCGGCGGAACGAAGATAATGGACACATCAGCTCCGGTAGCATTGACAGCCTGTGCTACGGTATTGAAAACAGGGCGATCCAGATGGGATTGTCCTCCTTTTCCGGGAGTAACTCCTCCAACTACCTTCGTGCCGTACTCAATCATTTGCTGAGCATGAAAAGAGCCCTCTGAACCTGTGAATCCCTGAACGATAATTTTTGAATCTTTATTAACTAAAACGCTCATGTTTTTTGAATCTGTTTTTTCGGTAAAAGTAGGACGATTTGCCCGAAGTAGCAAAATGTAATGAGAATTTGTAACTTGCCTTCTCATAAATTTAACAGGCGGTGACACTTTATTTACCGGGATGAATTACACTCATTTGCTTTCAAGCCTGCTTGTGATTTTAGCCGGTGTTTATTGTTTTATCACCTGCTTCAGGAGCCGGAGTACCTTCAATACGCTGTTATGGGCCACCTACATTCTGGTCATGATCCTGCCCGCGCTTGTTTTTTTTGTATATCCTTTCCATACGGACTTGTTTTTTAGGCTTAAGCCGTTGTTCGATCAACTTTGGGTGACGGTAGGCCCGGTTTGCCTTGTCGTGGGTGTTTGGGCGATTATTCGAAACTGGCAGCCGGGACCGATGGCGTATACTTTGACGATACTCAGCGGCTTGTCTGTATTTGTGGTATTGCGCCGGATGGAGCTGGAAGTACTCATGCCTGTATTTATGGCGTTTCTGATGATTGTAACCATGACTCTGGGTAGTTTCGGGTTGCTGGAGAAGCGGAGGAGTGCACTTTGGGTTATTTTTGCGGCTATGTTACTCGCGTCGTCTATGAAGTTATCAGGTATTTCGGGTTCAGCCGGCTCAGAGGACCTTAGCCGTTGCCTGGAGGCAGCTTCTGTGTACTGTCTGGGACTTGCCGTGCGGTTTGATGCCGCGAGGTTGTTTTAGATATTTGAAACTGGTCTTGAATCAAAAGAATAATTGTTTTATCATTGTCGTCATGAAGAGGCAATGCATTTTTTATTTCAATACAAATTGACACCGCTACATGTACCAATTGAAGATTAAGGAGGTTTTGGAGGAAATGAGCCAGGTGGTAGTTGGGCAGGACAAGTTGTTGAACCGGCTTTTGATAGGCCTTTTCACCGGTGGTCACGTTCTTCTTGAGGGCGTTCCCGGTCTGGCCAAAACATTGACCATAAATACTTTGGCTAAGGTTTTGCACCTTGATTTTCACCGTATACAGTTTACGCCGGATCTGTTACCGTCCGATTTGATAGGGACGATGATTTATAAGCCGAACATAGGGGATTATGAGGTGAAAAAGGGGCCTATATTCGCCAATATCATACTGGCTGACGAGGTAAACCGCTCTCCTGCCAAGGTACAATCCGCCCTGCTTGAGGCGATGCAGGAGAAACAGGTCACTATAGGTGACAATACCTATGTGCTTGACAAGCCTTTCTTAGTTATGGCGACGCAGAATCCCGTAGAGCAGGAGGGGACCTATCCTTTACCGGAAGCGCAGCTGGATCGATTTATGATGAAAGTGTTTCTGGATTACCTGGATAAAAACGATGAGTTGGAGGTGATGCGCAGAATGGCGGATATTAATTTCAATTATGAAGTAAAGGTAGTTCTCAATAAGGAAGAAATTTTTGCTATCAGGAATGAAATCAACAAGGTGAATATTTCGGAAACACTGGAGAGATATATCATCGAACTTATTTTTGCGACCCGCCGTCCGCTTGACTATAACCTCAGAGAAGAAGCCAGGTACATACAGTTCGGCGCTTCGCCCAGAGCTTCTATTTATCTGAACCGTGCGGCAAAAGCGCTGGCGTATTTCGAAGGCAGAGACTATGTATTGCCTGAGGACATCAAAGAGCTGGCTCCGGACATTATGAATCACCGTATACTTTTAAATTATGAGGCAGAGGCGGATGAGGTGCGTACACATACGATTATTGACTCCATACTCAGGAAAATTGCCATAGGCTAAGGTACAGGATCGTAGCCATGTCCGCCCCAGGGGTGGCATCTACCTATCCTTTTCACGCCAAGCCATCCACCTTTCCACACCCCGTGTTTTTGAATGGCTTCGATCATGTATTGGGAACAGGTCGGACTGTAGCGACACGCATTCGGTAAATAGGGCGAAAGAAGAACCTGGTAAGCCCTGACGATACCGATTAATAAAAATTTCATGTTGCTTTTGGTAAATTTTTATCTTTGCCAAAGATATAATGTTTGACAGGAATAAACGTTATATTTCACAATCA
>CAZAVR010000347.1:0-4956 GCA_964488435.1 uncultured Cytophagales bacterium
AAGCGAAAATTCCGTGACATTGCGGTTATATCAGGGATGGTTATTCAGAGATTCCCGGGAACGCAACACAGCAACAAATCCCTTCAATCGTCGTCAGGTATCATTTTCAAGGTTTTGGAAGCCCATGACCCTCGGAATCTTCTCCTCAGACAAGCCTACACGGAAGTATTCAATCAGCAACTGGAGGAGCAACGCCTGGTGGCAGCCTTTCAAAGAATTAACCGGAGCAAAATCATCCTCAAACTAACGACCGGATTTACCCCTTTGAGTTTCCCTATCAAAGTAGACAGCCTGCGACACGCCCTGTCTAGTGAAGATCTGGCGAGCCGTATCCGAAAAATGCAAGCCGCTAATTTAAAGACCGCAAAAAAGAAACGATGAATCTAGCCGAACAGTCCATAATTTTTTCCGGAGAAACGTTTGTGCTCTCCAATCAGAGAGCTTTATACTGGCCTTCTCAACAAACCCTTATCCTTTCAGATCTCCACCTTGGAAAGGCGGCGCATTTCAGAAAAAACGGCATCGCACTTCCTGCGCAGGTAACCGTGCAGGATTTGTCTCGCCTGGAATCGCTAATTAACCACTACCTGCCTTTACAAGTAATTATCGCAGGCGATTTGATCCATGCGGGAGCGAATGGAGAACTGAGTTACTGGGAAGCACTGGTCCGGAAACATAGTGCTGCTGTACGCTTCATCCTCGTCAGAGGCAATCACGACCGGTTACCCACCGAAAGCTTAAAAAAAACAGGCATCCATGCTGTGCACGATCACCTGAAGATCGGGCAGATCGGATTTTCTCATGAGCTGCATGATAACCTGGAAAATCCTGTGGTCACAGGACATTTTCACCCAGGAGTACGTTTAAAATTACCTACAAAGAAATGGCTGTCACTCCCATGCTTTGCGATAACGGAGCGGCAGATCATATTACCCGCGTTTAGCCTGTTTACCGGTCTCGATATAGCCTCGGTTCCGGAAAAAGCAATTTGCTATGCGGTATACGAAGACGGAATTTTTAAGGTTTGAAAAAACTCAACAACGCTTTCAAAACATCATAATCTGAAAGCATTGCTTATATTGGCAGACAAATCATTTCGTTGCAATTATGGGATGGGCGCTGATCGTTATCTCCGGACTACTGATAGTTCTTAGTTTACTTCCTTTTATACAAAACCAGCATTGGATATTTCGCGTACCGGAATTCATAAAACTACAAGTCCTGGTCCTTCAGGCGATCTTTTTCCCGCTTACATTTCTTCTCGTTAATGAATATCCATGGATATGGGGCATGCAGGCAGCTCAATTAGGGCTTCTGGTATATCACATGTACGTATTGATGCGGTATACCAAATTCTGGAAAAGGCAAAAGATAAGCTATACGAAGAACGCTTCGGATACCATAAAAATTGTATCCTGCAACATCTACCAGTTCAACAAAGATTATCAGCCTTTCATCGACCTGATTCAAAAGGAGCGCCCGCACATCTTCCTGACAATGGAAAGCAACAGTGATTGGGAAAAAGCCATGCGGGTACTGGAAAACGATTATCCCTACCAGGAAAAAATTACACTGGAAAATACTTACGGAATGCATTTTTACACAAACCTCAAAGTGGTTCATGTAAAAACACATTATTTTGTTGCAGACGACATTCCCAGTATTGAAGCCGAACTCGAAACACCTGACGGGCAACGCTTTGTCTTTTTCGGAGTACACCCTCCTCCACCCAGCCCCACGGAAGAAGAGACTTCCAAAGAACGGGACGGTGATTTACTCAGCGTAGCCAAAAAAGTACGCAGTCTTTTACTTCCGGTGGTAGTGACAGGGGATTTCAATAATGTCGCCTGGGCCAAAGCCTCAGTTCTTTTCAAGAAAACCAGTGAACTTATTGACGCGAGGATAGGAAGAGGGATACTGTCTACCTTTCATGCAAAGTACTGGTTCTTCCGTGTACCTCTTGACCTGGTTTTTCATAGTGCCGACGTATTCATGGATAAGCTCTTCATCTATCCTTCTGTAGGCTCCGACCATTTCCCTGTAGGATGTTCTTTTCACATAGACAAACAATCTCCGGATCAGGAAGAGGAGGTTGTCCATTTGGAAAATGGTGAAATGCAGGAGGTGAATGAGCTGATCGAGGAGGGAAAAGCCGAGGAGAGTGACAACAGAACAGAGGCTTGAGGGAAATGTCGGAGTAACCGTCCTCGGGGGCATCTCCTGTTCTTTAGGCAAGGTGCCGTCTCGGTTGGAGATGTCTCGGCTGCGCTCGACATGACTCCCTAGGCTCTGCTCGGGATGACTCCAGAGAGACGGAATTTCATATGAAAGGTAATGACCCTTTACATGAAATTCCGCCTTCCAAAAACCAGCTTGATTATTGATATCCCGGATTTTGGGTAATAAGTGGCGTCACATCCCGCACCGACTGTGGAATAGGATAAAGATACTGGTCCCTGCTCTTCAAATTGGAAGCCAGGTTATATCCATTCAAAAACTTACCCATGACCTCCAGGGCACGATCCGTCCGGACCAGATCAAACCACCGCAAATTCTCGAAGCAAAACTCCGAGCGCCTCTCTTTCTCCATCCATAACCTGTAAGATGCCTGATCCGGAACATCGGTAGCCGTTTTCGCGGTAAGCCCGGCTCTTTTTCTTACATCGTTCAATATTTTGAACGCTTCTCCGTCTGCATTGTAAGCGATTTCATTGAGACACTCGGCATACATCATCAACACGTCCGTATAACTTAGCACGATCCAGTCTATATCCCAGTCGTTGGCCGCCACCACATTACCGTTCTGGTACTTCTGGCAGGTAGGCAGTGTGGTAATGGTCTGACCTGACTTATGCATCCAGCTCGAACGGATGGCCACCCCTTTGCGTATGTCGCCGGTTTCGAAACTGGTCATCAGGTCATTTGAAAGAAACAGGTTAAAAGGCGAGCCTCCAAAAGGCAATCCACCGCTGGCCACGGTAACAGGTGCGATGTCATTAGAGGCATTCCTGGTTGGAAACGGATTGCCATTACCAGCAACGCCGGCTTTGAACAGGATGGAAAACACTTGCTGACGACCGCTTTCATTGGCGAAACTGTAATTATCAGCATAGCCGGGAAGGAAACTAAACTGGCCGGAGTTGATCACCTCTGAAAAAACCTGCCTTGCTTTATCCCACTCGTTCTTTTTAAGCGGATACCCGCTTCTGAACAGATACACTTTTCCCAAAAAACCCTTTGCAGCCCATTTGGTGGCCCGGCCTTTGTTAGCATTGTCATATTCTCCGGGAAGGAGATTTCCCGCTTCCTCCAGATCTTTCACGATCTGATCGTAAATTTCCAGTTCGGCAGAACGCTTTATTTCGTAACTCTCAGGCACGGACAACGACTTCAATACCAGCGGTACTCCACCGAAAAACCGAACAAGATCAAAATAGAAAACAGCCCTTGCGAATTTGGCCTCTCCCTCAAACTGCTTTTTCCGGGCTTCACTCATCTCAACACTACTCAGCGATTCCAGTATCCGATTGCTCCGGCCTATCCCGCTGTAATATTGTGACCATGCCGAGGATAGAACGGGTAAAAAAGGCGTGTCCTCAAAACGCGTGACGGGCCCGTCATCGTAGGCTGTGCCCTGAAATGTATTGTCGCTCCTTGACTCTGTGAGCATGTAAGACGCACTCGAAGTAACCCAGGATGTACGCATGGCATTATATAGTCCTATCGTCGCCTGCGATACATGTGTTTCCGTTTTGTAAAAGCCTTCTACACTTTTCTGTGATTCGGGGATCAGATCCAGCTGACTGCAGGAGGTCAGCACTACCCCTGCCAGAATATTTATTAACGCTCTGATTTTCATAACCTTAAAATTTAACGTTCAAGCCAAATGTGTACGTTCTGGCCAAAGGATAGGTGGCATCAAAATCCACCCCTGCCAGCGTATTGCTGTTTGAATAGCTTCCGGTTTGCGGGTTCCGGTTATAATGATCATGCATGAATACATTATCCATACTGGCATAAACCCTGAGTCCGCCCAATCCGGTCACTCTTGAAAGCAAGGCCGAAGGCACACGGTACCCAAGAGAGATGGTACGTATCCTCCAGTAAGCTGCGCTTCTGATCCAGAAAGAGGATGGTGTGGTTAAGTTAGAAGTAACTGCCGCCCTGGGCACCCATCCATTCCCCGGGTCTTCCGGTGAACGCCACCTGTCGCGCCAGTAACCGTCTACATTTCCTCTCGATTGCCCATGTTGTCCTATAGCCACATTCAGCAATTTATTACCCCATTGTCCATCTGCGTTGATGGTCAGATCAATATTCTGATAAGTAAAGGAATTCTGCAACCCCCAGAAATACTTCGGATTGTTGTTCCCCAGAATAGTCCTGTCGTTTTCATTAATAACCCCGTCATTATTGACGTCTTTGTATTTGATATCTCCTACATTCTGTACCTTATAACGCGGATGCGAATCGAGGTCCTGCTGATCCCTGAAAACCCCTTCCTGAACAAAGGCAAAGTAGCTTCCGATGGGTTCTCCTATTTTGGTAACTGTAGTAAAACCATCTGTGGTTGTATAAATCGGAGCACTCTGAGGCCCTAAGGCCAGCACCTTGTTTCGGTTATGGGAGATATTGAAGGAAGTATTCCAGTTGAATTTACCGGTGATATTGACCGTCTGAAGTTCAAGCTCCACCCCTGAATTACGGATGGCACCGATATTGGTTAATGCAGACGAGAATCCGGAGATGGGAGGAATCTGTACATTAAGCAGGAGGTCTTTTGTATCCGCCTGATAAAAATCAAAGCCTACATTGATCCGATTATTCAGTATCCCCAGATCCATACCTATATCGAGTGTATGTGTTCGTTCCCAGCCGAGCATCTTGTTACTGAAAGATCCGGGACTGAAGCCGGATACTACGCCCTGGCTGGCTCCCAGTACATAATTTGTGGCT
>CAZAVR010000348.1:0-4942 GCA_964488435.1 uncultured Cytophagales bacterium
AAGTAACCCATAAGGTCAACCAGCAGCAGGTACAGGCTAAACGCAACGGGATGAAAAACAAAAGTAGGATTAGATAGTTACAACTTTAAAATTCATTTACGATGAGACAGATTAGTGTGATAGGATTAATGATTTTACTCCTTGTAAACTTTAAGGGGTTGGCGCAGCAGGCTGTGCAGAATATCCCTTCCAGGTCAATAGAAATTGCCTTTTCAAAAACAACCAACCTCGTATTCCCTTTCGGGATCAAGAGCGTGGATCGCGGCAGTAAAGACGTATTGGCCCAAAAAGCGGGCGGAATCGAGAATGTGCTCCAACTAAAGGCAGCCAGACAGGATTTTGATGAAACCAACCTGACCGTCATCACTTCGGACGGGAAGCTGTACTCTTTCCTTGTCAACTACGCTGACAACCCCAGCGTTCTAAACCTTTCGTTCAGCCTGGAAGAAGAAAGCCAAACCGAAAAAGCAATCCGGTTTTCAGATCAAAAGATAAATGCCGCTGACGTGGAGTTTACTGCCGGGCAGGTAGCTGGCGCAAAAAGAAAAGCGCCTTTTAAAAAGGATGAAGGGTTTGGCGTGGCCCTTGAGCTAAACGGCTTGTTTGTCAAAGACGATGTCATCTACTACCGTTTGGGGCTTGAAAACGATACCCATATCAGCTATGACATTGATCAGCTCCGCTTCTTTATCCGCGATCAGAAAAAGGCAAAACGGACCGCAACCCAGGAAGTTGAAATAAAACCGGTTTACGTGCTGGGCGCTACGGACAGGATTTCGGGTAAAACACAGCAGGCGGTCGTGTTTGCCCTACCCAAGTTTACCATCCCCGACCAGAAATCCCTGGTTATCCAGCTAATGGAAAAGAACGGCGGCAGGCATTTGGCCTTAAAAGTCCGTAACAAGACCATTGTAAAAGCCGAACCCATATAGGGGCAATCATCAATTGAATTATCATCTAAACACTTTAATATCATGAACCAGCAAAATTTTGAGTACCTGCGTGATCAGGTTAAGTTCACCGGGTTTGGAGAGGCATTGGAGGATAACCTGAAAGCAGCGATCCAGAAGGAGAAGCCTGAGTTTAAACTCAACCATTATACCCAGTATGGTGAGGATACGGTGAGTACCGAACTCAATTTCAGTAAATCAAAAAAGAGTGATATGTACTTCTTTAATTCCTACCGTGTCAGCCTTCAAAAGGAAGGGAACCCCGATAAGATGGAGCAGACCCTTTACATCAATAAAGGCAACAACATCACCCTGAAAGAAGCCTATAACCTGATGAGCGGCAGGTCGGTAAACAAAGACCTGACCAACAAAGAGGGCCAGGTTTTCAACGCCTGGATCCAGATGGACTTTAAGCAGAGCACTGAAAACGGGAACTTTAAGCTGAAGCACTACCATCAAAACTACGGTTATGATTTAGAGGAGGTGTTAAGCAAGCACCCGATCCGGGAACTGACCAACCCTGAATTTAAAAACAACCTGATCGAATCTTTAAAAAAAGGGAACCTGCAATCAGCAACCTTTCAAAAAGACGGCGTAGATCAAAAGCACTACATTGAGGCGAGTCCCCAGTTTAAAACGATCAACGTCTATGACAGCAGCATGCAAAGGGTGGATAACCGTCAGGTAAAATCAGAAAAACAATCTGTCGAGCAGGGGCAGTCAACCAAGCAGGAAGCAAAAAAAGAGAAGCAGGCCGTCAGCGATGACGATGGCCCGGACGTTCCTCAGGCACCGAAAAGAAAAATGAGAAGGCAGGCTCAGGCCGTCTAGTGGCGCGTAGCAATCTTTAAAATCTTGTCAAAATGAAAAATCAGTTTGCAGTAAACCGGGTGGAGAGGGAGCTAAGCCAGTGGCGGAATCGGGAAGACCGTTTCAGCAAACTGTTTTCTTTTAGCCTTTCCAGCAATAAAGCATTGCTGAAAGAGAAGCTGCACTACTACGAGCGCGTGGCCGCCCGGTACCAGGGGACAAAAGACCCAGAGGAACGTTTTGCCTTACAGGTCTTACGGCAGGAAAGAAGAAGGATGGAAAGACAGCCCTATCCCAATTTGCTGATCCGTATGCTTCGCAGATTGTTGGTGCTGCCCGCAAGAGAGCAGGCGGTGATACGCCGGGACGCCCGGAGCTTAGAGGAAAATAGCCGGTCTTTACAGGAGCAAATCCAAAAGACCGGCTTCTCCGGCCTCACTGCCAAACTGGAGGAACAGATCAGGCAGGGGCAACCGCAGTTTTCTATTCCGGTATCCTACTATATCAATGAGAGGGAAAGGATGGATCACCAGCTTACCTTTTCAAGGGATCACACAGGACAGTATCAGTTCAATGGATTTCAGGCGAAGCTTTTTGACGAATCCGGGCAGGGTGGAGTCAAGCAGCACTATTTTGACTCAAAAGATGGTATGGATGTTAACCGGGCCTACCAGCTTCTGGAAGGCAGGGCGATCCAGAAAGAAGACCGCTGGCTGCAACTGGATTTTAACGACAAGGATGCCCAGGGCAATTACCGGGTGAAGGAATTTCATTCCACCTATGGATTCGACCTACAAAAGGCGCTGCGGGATTTACCCATTAAGGAGATACAGGATGGTGCTACGGTCTACCAGCTACTAGGCAAGCTAAAGCAGGGTAGCCGGGAATCGGTGAGTTTCCTACAGGATGGTAAGGAGCAGCGGTATTTCATAGAGGCCAACCCGCAGTTCAAGTCGGTGAACATCTATGACCAGCATTCCCGGAAAATAACGCTTTCCACCGCTTTGGGGAATAAAACACAGGCCCTGAAAGTAACCCATAAGGTCAACCAGCAGCAGGTACAGGCTAAACGCAACGGGATGAAGGTACATCATTGACAGATGGTAGAGGAGGAGGAAATATTGAAACCCCTGTCAGACTTCTTTTTCGCCATTGAAAAGGATGCCCGTATCAGCACAACCCATATCGGTATCTATGCAGCGTTATTGCAATACCGGAAGGAAAAGGGGCTGATCAATCCGGTTATAGCCTTCAGCCATGAGATCATGCCGATAGCCAAGATATCATCGCCTACTACCTACCATAAGTGTGTAAGGGATTTGAGCGATTTTGGATAT
The DNA here is from genome assembly GCA_964488435.1 of uncultured Cytophagales bacterium. Lineage (GTDB taxonomy): Bacteria > Bacteroidota > Bacteroidia > Cytophagales > Spirosomataceae > JBEBSO01. The sequence goes on from CAZAVR010000348.1 coordinate 3,098, forward strand.
ATCCAATACGAGCCGTCATTTCGGAAGAACCTGGGGAGTAAGATATACTTCCCTTAACGAACCGGTATCAAGAAAGATTATTAACCAAGAACGAAAGCCCGACTAGGGCTTTTGTTGTCTTAAAACAGGATGTGAGAGATGGAAAATGTGCAAAATGAGACTCCTGAAATAGATAAAGTTTTTGAAGAAATACTTCAGGAAAACGAGCGGAAAAAAGAGGAGAAATTAGTAAATTTAATTGTTGAAATTATTGTAAAAGCAACGTTGAAAGAGTATTATGAAACGTGCGATAAGATATCTTAGGTTCAGTCAGTTAGGGCAGAGCAACGGCTCGATTGAGCGGCAGGAGATGTATACAGACCAATGGATAAAGTTCAACAACGTTGAACTGGTGGATACCTTCATTGATCGGGGGAAAAGTGCCAAGACTTTTGATCGGCCAGACTTTATCAAGCTTAGGGAATTTATTACCAAGCATCACAGGACAGTAGACTATTTGCTGGTCGATCAGCTTGACAGGTTCAGCCGGGATGCAGGCGAAGCGATGAGCATGGTGAAGCTGCTTCAGCATAAGTACAATATCCAAATCGTAAGCGTAACCGAAGGGATTACCTTCGATTACCATACTCCCGGCAGTTTTTTCCGGGCAGGGCTGCAATTGCTGCTTGCTGAAGAGGATAATATAAACCGTAGCATTAAGGTCAGGGGAGGGCTTTATACTGCAATCGCAAAGGAGGGCCGATATGTTTTCAAAAGTGTTCCATTTGGTTATAGGATAGTAGGGGAGCGAAAGGAGCGGAGGCTTATCATATACGAAACAGAGGCTAAAGTCGTCAGGTTTATGTATGAGGCTTTCATGAGGGATGTGCCGGTCTATCTGATCAAAGAGCAGGCAAAAAACCAGGGATTCCAAACTAAAGGTAATTCGGCAGTAGAAAAGCTGCTTGCCAGGCCGGTGTATGCAGGCCTGTTAAAGGTGGAAAGCTTTAAAGACTATCCCGGAGGGCTGTTTCCGGGAATTCATGAGCCAATCGTAGATATTGCCACATGGAAATTAGTGCAGGAGAAATTAAAAAAGCCTGAAAAAGTAAAAGCGATTATTGATGATGAAATTCCGTTACGAGGAGTTTTAAAGTGTCATTGCGGTAGCCCGCTAACCGGTGCTCCCTCACGCGGCAAGTCTGGCAGATACTTTTACTACTATAAATGCAATCACTCAAAGCATAACAATATCAGTGCTGTAAAGGCTCATAATCAGTTGTTGGGAGCATTTGACATAATGAGCCTCCCAATGTCAGAGGTAAAGAAAATAAAGGTCAGATGCCAGGCTTCTGTAGAAAAAGAAATTAAAGAGAATCAAAAAAAGGTTGTCGAAAAGCGGCTTGAACTGGAGGATAATGAAGAAAAATTGTTCACTGTTGAAGAAAAATGGATCAAGAATGAGATTAACAGGGACACCTATGACCGCTGGTACGCATCTTATAGCGGAAAAATTCTCGATCTAAAAGGAGCGATTGAGCGTTTGAGCAAAAATCACAGCCTTGCTTATAATATCCTTGAAAAGAACCTGGATTACCTGACAGATATCCGCTATGTGTATTCAAAAGCCGATACACTAGGGAAGAGGGGATTCATTAGCCAGGTGTTCGATAACAACTTATACTATCAAAATGGTATTTATCGAACACCTACGATGATGGATATATTTAGTTGTAACCATCTGAAAATGAGGGAGAAAGGTTTTTTAATTTACGAAAAAAAAGGGGGATTTCGTAAAGAAATCCCCCTAGGTGACCCTACGGGGAATCGAACCCCGGTTTCATCCGTGAAAGGGACGTGTCCTAA
>CAZAVR010000349.1:0-4939 GCA_964488435.1 uncultured Cytophagales bacterium
GAGCCAACACTTTAACCTTTTTGTTTAGTTTGAAGCTATAGTCGCGCGGACGGGGACCAAATATACGTCCACCTCCTACGAAAACCGGAGACTTAATGCTACCCGCACGGGCACCACCTGTTCCTTTTTGCTTCTTGATCTTGCGCGTAGAATAACTAACTTCTGCACGCTCTTTCGCTTTGTGCGTACCCTGACGCTGATTAGCCAGGTACTGCTTCACATCAAGATATACGACGTGCTCATTGGGTTCGATACCAAAAATATCGTCCGATAAAGTCACTTTCTTGCCGCTATCTTCTCCTTTAATATTTAATACAGACAGTTCCATTGGTACTATTTCTCAATGATTACGAATGAATTCTTTGAACCGGGTACAGAGCCGCTGACAACCAAAAGGTTTTGCTCCGGAATCACTTTCAAAACTTTCAGGTTCTGAATTTTGACACGGTTATTCCCCATACGGCCCGCCATGCGGATACCTTTGAACACGCGGGAAGGGAAGGAACACGCTCCGATTGAACCGGGGTGTCTGCCACGGTTGTGCTGACCATGCGTCTGGCCACCAACACCGCCGAATCCATGGCGCTTTACAACACCTTGAAATCCTTTACCTTTCGCTTTTCCAATTACATCTACAAATTCCCCTTCAGCGAATACATCACTGATAGTAAGCGTCGTTCCCAAATCATACTGCTTGTCGAATTCCTTGAACTCAACCACTTTCTGCTTGGGTGTGGTGCCGGCCTTTTTAAAGTGCCCTACCAATGGTTTTGAAGTATTTTTTTCCTTCTTTTCTCCAAAACCTAACTGAATGGCTGCATAGCCATCTTTCTCTTCGGATCTCACGTGGGTCACCACGCAAGGACCAGCTTGAATAACAGTACATGCCAGAGCCTGCCCGTCAGCATTGTACAAACTAGTCATTCCGATCTTTTTTCCAATTAAACCAGACATTTTTTGTTGTTAAATTAGCAGGATTACCCTAAATTTTTAAAAACGGAGTGCAAAGATAGAGATTTCGATATTCGCATCCTAACACCCGGGCACTAAATTGTCATATATAGCAAAATAAAAAAGCGAATCGGGCGTAGACACACCTGATCCGCTTTCATCTTACGCGCGCAGACACTTATCATCCCGCTCTGTAAAATTCAGATCAGATGTGGTTTCCAGTATACTCCGGACCTTCACCCGATATTTTTCTTTGCCCCCTGCTTCCTTTGAATCGCTACTTTCGCGAAACCGGAAAGATCAGGGTATATGACTATACTTTGATTTCAACGTCAACTCCACTTGGCAATTCAAGCTTCATCAAAGCGTCTACTGTCTTTGCGCTGGTAGAGAAAATATCAACCAGTCTTTTATAAGTACAAAGTTGAAACTGCTCCCTTGATTTCTTATTCACGTGTGGTGAACGAAGAACTGTGAAAATTTCCTTCTCTGTCGGCAATGGAATAGGACCGCTCACTACAGCACCTGTTGCCTTCACCGCTTTTACAATCTTCTCTGCTGATTTATCCACCAGATTGTGATCGAAAGACTTCAGCTTAATACGAATTTTCTGATTCATTGTAAATTATTGTTCCGGTTCTGAAAATATAGTTGCCGAACGGCATTCCAACTGAGAAAGAACCATTAACTCCCCAGTCAGAGTCTATTTTTTGACTTAGTTTTTACCTCCTTTTACTTTCTCAATCACACCTTCAGCAATGTTTGCCGGCACGAAATCGTAATAGGCAAATGTGAGGTTGGCCGTAGCTCTTCCTGACGACATCGTTCTCAGGTCAGTTACATAACCAAACAACTCTGACAAAGGCACATCTGCCTTGATCACCTGTGAACCCGCTTTGGTATCCATACCTCTCATCAATCCACGACGACGGTTAAGGTCACCAGTTATAGGTCCTGTATATTCTTCCGGTGTAACCACCTCTACAGACATAATAGGCTCAAGCAATTTAGCGCCCGCGTTGCGCGCAGCTTCTTTGAAACCAATGCGGGCAGCCATTTCGAATGAGAAAGAATCTGAATCCACATCGTGGAAGGAACCATGGAAAAGACGAACCTTCATGGAGTCAAGCGGGAAGCCCGCAAGCGGTCCGTTCTTCATAGCCTCGTCGAAACCCTTCTGAATGGACGGGATAAATTCGCGGGGAATAACACCACCCACAATCTGGTTTACAAACTGCAAACCAACCTTTTTCTCCTGACCCTCTTCGTGATCATCACGTGGTCCTATTTCAAATGCGATATCGGCAAACTTACCGCGACCCCCAGTCTGCTTCTTATACACCTCACGGGTCTCGAAGTTCTTGGTAAGCGCTTCCTTGTAGGCCACCTGCGGTGCGCCCTGGTTCAATTCCACTTTGAATTCACGACGAAGACGATCGATAATGATCTCAAGGTGAAGCTCTCCCATACCCCTGAGGATGGTCTGCCCGGTCTCCTGGTCAGTATTTACCTGCAAGGTAGGATCTTCCTCCACCAGCTTGGCGATCGCATTACCGAACTTATCCTGATCAGCTGTCTTCTTAGGCTCTACCGCATATCCGATAACGGGCTCAGGAAATACCATTGATTCCAGAACGATCGGCGCTTTCTCATCGGAAAGTGTATCACCGGTCTTAATGTCTTTAAATCCTACTACCGCACCGATATCACCTGCTTCCAGACGCTCAATCTGATTCTGCTTATTGGCATGCATCTGGAATATTCTGGAAATACGCTCCTTATTTCCCGATCTGTTGTTCAAAACGTACGAACCGGACTCCAGAACACCTGAGTAAGAGCGTACAAAACAAAGACGTCCTACGTAAGGATCAGTAGCTATTTTAAACGCGAGTGCCGCGAAAGGCTCTGAAGCAGATGGCTTGCGGGATACCTCCGCATCAGTACGGGGATCAGTACCTACAATACTCTCTCTGTCAAGAGGAGACGGAAGAAGCGCCATCACCAGATCCAGCATGGTCTGAACTCCCTTGTTTTTAAAGGAAGATCCACATACCATGGGAACAATTTTCATATCTATTACAGCCGCTCTTAGTGCCGCCAGAATTTCATCTTCAGTAATGGATTCCGGATCTTCAAAGAACTTCTCCATCAACGACTCATCATACTCAGCCACAGCCTCAAGAAGTTTCTCTCTCCACTCCGCAACCTCGTCGATCATGTCTTCAGGGATAGGAACCACTTCATAAGTCATCCCTTTGTCCGACTCATTCCATACCATTCCACGGTTGTTAATCAAATCCACAACCCCTTTAAAGTTCTCTTCAGAACCGATAGGCAACTGCAAAGGCACTGCGTAAGAGCCCAGCATCTCTTTCACCTGCGTACAGACATTGAGAAAATCGGCACCCGAACGATCCATTTTGTTCACGAAACCGATACGCGCCACATTGTAATTGTTAGCCAGACGCCAGTTGGTTTCTGACTGAGGCTCTACGCCATCTACAGCACTGAAAAGAAAAACCAGACCATCGAGTACACGAAGGGAACGGTTTACCTCAACCGTAAAATCCACGTGACCTGGCGTATCTATAATGTTCACATGATATTGCTGATCGCGGTATTTCCAGCCAACAGTAACAGCAGCCGATGTAATAGTGATCCCTCTCTCCTGCTCCTGCTCCATCCAGTCAGTGGTAGCTCCACCATCATGTACTTCGCCGATTTTGTGGCTCACTCCGGAATAATACAAAATACGCTCAGTGGTGGTAGTCTTGCCCGCGTCAATGTGGGCCGCTATACCGATATTTCTTGTGAATCTTAGATCACGTGCCATAGTAATGGAAATAAGTAAGTTTTTTCGCCTTAGAAAAGGAGGTGATTATCAGCACAATAACCCACACCTCTTAAAAATCAGAGCGCAAAATTAGACGAAATTCTGAGTATATACAATAAGTAAGAAAAAAAATTAACGGATATTTTCACCGTCGTCTTCAGGAAGTCCCTGTTCGATAGCGATCCTGATCCGCTCGGTCATCATTTCCACACTCTCCCCGGGCTCAAAGTGCAGCCTGCTCTTGAACCTGACTTTCAGCTGTGTGTTCCGCTTCTTGAAGCGCAGTCCTTTCTTGTCAAAGGCATGATCAAATCCCTCTATCACCACAGGGATAACCACCGGCGCAAAATCCCTGATCATGTAAGCTGTTCCTTTTCTAACCGGCGCGTTCAGACGGGTGGTACCCTGCGGAAAACTAATTACCCAGCCATGGTCAAGCGCGTCTTTCACTTTCGACTGGGCGCTGCTGTCAAGATGGCGGGAAACATGCTCACCGCCGGCACGCCATGTCCTGTCGACCAGAATCGCTCCGCATAAACTAAAAAGCCTCGGGAGAATCCCTCCCTTCAGCATGGTTTCGGATGCCGCCACGTAATAAAGACGCACCCGTGGAGAAAAAAGGTAAAAAGGAGGGGAAATCGTGTTCTTATAGCCCCATTTCACCGCGCCGAAAATCTGAAAGAAGGCGATCACATCCGCAAAATAAGTCTGGTGGTTGGACAAAAAAAGAACACCTTCGTCAGGAAGATCAGCAAGATGCTCCGTACCGGTAATGCTGATCTTATTGACTGCCGTATGTCGATAGTAAGTGAACCACCCCAGCACGGAAACAAGCAGCCGCTTCAAAGTCAGCGAATTCCCGAAACAGTCTTTCTCGAAAATCCCCAAAAAATCCATTCTGGCGAGAAAAGACGGCAGGTAACTGTAACTGGTTTTATGTCGGGTCATTTTTTAGGCTACTTTGAAAAAGATCTGCATACAATATTACAACCAATCCTAAAAAATGTGTCAACTTTGGCACAGTGTTTTAGGTATATTCGTTACCTCTGCTGCCTGTCAGCGTATTTATAGATATAACTATGAAACACCAGGACAACGTCCTGCTCTTAAAACTTCTCAAAACAATGATGAACGGTCATTTTTTAACACGTTGCT
>CAZAVR010000350.1:0-3507 GCA_964488435.1 uncultured Cytophagales bacterium
GAGGGGAAAGTTGCTGGCCCCTGCAGAGAAAACGCTGTTGTTATAACGGGACCATTCGTACAAGGCCAGCGCCTGAATACTGTGATCTGAAATAGTTCTGTTGTAGTTGAAGCTGGGCTGGAATGTCCTGCGGTTGTTCTGTGAGAACGACTGACGAAGGGTATTGCGGGTGATCCCCGGAAGTGTCGTGATCTCGAGGAAGTTGCCGGTTACCTGCTCCCTGTTACGTCCCATCAACGGATAGGGCGTGATCCAGCTTTTTTGCTCGGTACTGGTTTTGTCGTAAGCTGATAGTACTTTGATAGTAGCGCCTTCTATCCAGGGCAAATTAACGTTGAAGGTAATATTCCCCTGAAACACGTTGGCCTGGTTCCGGGAATACCCTGATTGCTCAACCGAAGCAATCGGATTCATCCAGCCTCCCACCGCATTGTATGCCGTCGGTATTCCGTTGGGAGCATGGCTTGGCAAATTAGGGAGCATCCTCGCAGCCTGAATGAAGGCATTAAGTGAAGCCGTATTATCGGGAGAAATCGCTGGTGTGTTGGTATTCTGCTGTCTTAATCCCAGATCTACAGCTACAGAGAAGATGTCATTGATTTTGGCATCAATATTTGACCGTACATTGTAGCGTTTGAAACCTGTATTGGCAATCACCCCATCCTGATCGAGGTGGGCGACATTGGTAAAGTATTTTACATTTTCCGTTCCGCCGCTTACACTCAGCGCATGGCTTTGGGACACGCTGTTCCGGCCCATAAGTTCCTGAAACCAGTCGGTGTTGCCGAATAGTGGGTTGGTGTTGGAGCCATCCCGGACGGCCTGAATCTGGTCTTCAGAATATACTTTGGCCACAGGCGACTGACCGGTGTTCATGAGATACTCATGATCGACATCCGTTCCCTGGTTGTCCCAGGTCATGTAGTCGGGGCCGTTCAGGTATTTGGGGAAACGCGTGTTCTGCCCGACAGCAACGGATCCATCATAGCTGATGACCGGTTTCTTGCCTTTTCCACGTTTTGTAGTGATTAGCAAAATACCGTTGGCGGCCTGAAGCCCGTAGACTGCTGTGGATACGGCATCTTTCAGCACAGTAATGGTCTCTATTTCTGTGGGGTCAAGGTGGCTGAATGAGGGACGCTGTACCCCGTCGATCATGATAAGCGGTGCCTGCGTACTCGCATAAGAACTTACGCCTCTGATTCTCAATGTCGCATCGTCAGCTCCGGGTCTTCCCGACTGCTGAAGCGTGGTTAGTCCGGGTATACGGCCGGCGAGCGCATTAGTGATGTTCATCACTGGCGCCTTTTTGATTTCCTCACCGCTGATCTGGGCTACAGACCCGATGACATCGGCACGTTTCTGGGTTCCGTAACCTACCACAACGACATCCTGAAGCCCCTGCATTTCCTCCCTTAACCGGACGTTGAGCTCCGTCTGTCCCGCAGAGAGTGTGATCTCTTGTTGTATAAAACCTATAAATGATATGATCAGAACAGCTTGATCGGGCAGATCAGAAAAGGAGAACATCCCTGCTGCATCTGTAGTGGTGGCTTTCTGCGTGCCCCTTACCCGAATAGAGGCACCGGGTAATGCCTGCCCGGACTGATCCATGATTCTTCCCTTTAATTCTCTGGCCGGTGTTTCTGTTGAGACAGATGGAGGAAGTGCCGCTATCTCTTTTTTCTTTCTTACCAGTATCGTTTTGTCGCGGATACTATAGGTAAGGTCCTGGTTGAGAAAAAGTATGTCCAGGATTTCGGTTAGAGACCCGGTTTTATGGATGGACACTTTGGAAGCCTGTTCCAGTGCATTGTTATGGTATAAGAAATTATACCCCGTCTGCTGTCTTATCTGTTCAAATATGGTTTCAAGGTTGCTGCTTCTTTCTTTCAGCCTTACCTTCTGTGCATAGCCGGTCGCGCCGACCTGTATGCAGAATGCCAGGATCAATAATCCGGTCAGGTTCATAATCCAACTAAGTTTTCTAACCAATGGCGTTTGCAAATGCGAACGCATTGATTTCAAGCGCAGCGGCTTGAAAAGTAAAGTACCTTTCATTAAGTTTGTAAAGTTTGGGTTGTATAACCGTTGATTAACTAAATGGGTTGATTGCATGCGGGCTGCATTTCCGAACATAGCCGGCCTGCGTCCTTTCGGGCGAAAGCTGACTTACCGCTCCGGCCGGAATCCGGGGCGGTATTATTTTGAGTCAGACGCAGCTAAAAAGCTAGGTTTTCGTTTTTATCATAAGCGGGTTTTTTAGGTTGGAGATTAAATTGTTCAGTCCTTTTTGGTTTTTGCTGTGATATGTCTTCCCTCAAGCGAAAAGGATACGCCACTGATTTCCTCTACCATATTCAGTACATTGCTCACAGGAAGATCCCGCGAAATGTATCCTGTAAGGGTACCTTCTCCGATGCTGCCTTTGTAAGTGATGTCTACGTCATACCAGCGACATATATGTTTCATGGCAGAGCGGACATCCAGCCCCTTGAAACGAAACAGGTCGTTTTTCCAGGCCGTCACCGATGGAATATCGGCAGCGGATACCCTGATGTTCCCTGACGCCGCAAGGATGGCCTGTTCGCCGGGTGCGAGCAAAACCGGGGCCGCAGGCTTACCATTTGTTTGAGAGGTGGTTTTCCCTACCAGCACAGCCCCGCCAATCAGTGTAGTTTGGGAATGAACTTCATCGGGGTAGGCGCTGATATTGAATTCCGTGCCCACCACCTCCACGGTTTGACTTTCGGTCCTGACGATAAAGGGAACCTTCCCTTTTCCCCGGGTGAGTTGTTTTACCTCGAAATAAGCCTCACCACTTAGCTCCACTTCCCGTATACCTTCAAAAACAGCCGGGAAGCGAATCCAGGATGCCGCATTCAGCCATACCTTGCTTCCGTCAGGTAGTACTACTTCATACTTTCCCCCTCGCGGGGTGCTTATTGTATTGAAGTGTTCACGTACCTTTCCGGACGATGCAGCCTGTGAAATAATGACACCGTCGTCGTATCTTATTTCCTCGCCGGTGAGTACAACCCCCTTTTTTTCTTCGCTCAGATTGATTTGATGACCATTTGCCAGGGTGAGCACAGCTTTGTTTCCACCGGGCATGACCGGCTGGCTTTTGGTTTGTCCGGCGAGGGCAACGGGTTTTGTTTTCTGCGGCAGGCGGCTGAATATCAGGTACCCCAGCGATATGGCAAGCAATACACTCGCTGCTGCTGCATAAGTCCGCATTTTTAAAAGGGGACGTTCTTTGGGTTGAACCGTGATCTTGTCAAGAAGATCAGCGTACATGCGCTTTTTCAGGGATTCTTCATCCAGATCGTCACCTGTCCAGTGTACCGGTTTTTCTTCATCTTCATCATACCAGAGATCCAGTATCCGACGCTCTTCGTCAGATATGGTGCCATCCAGCCATTTTTTGGCCAATTCCTTAATACGCTTTTCGTCGGGGTGTTCCATGATACACTATATATTTCTATAGTGTGAAATTCTTGACCT
>CAZAVR010000350.1:3517-4938 GCA_964488435.1 uncultured Cytophagales bacterium
ATCCCATTTTTTTTTTAAAATAGTTCAAGATCGGGGCTCTTAACTCAGGAGAGTAAGATCAGTTGCGTGCAGATGGAAAGCAAAAGGAGAAGAAAAAGAAAGTGGCTAAGGGATGTTCTTAGCTTACGGAGGGCGTTGGTAATATGACCTTCAACCGTTTTTTGAGAGAGATTGAGTTCCGTCGCAATTTCATGATCGCTCAGCCCTTTTTCTCTGCTGAGCCGGAAAACAAGCTGGCATTTTTCCGGCAGGTCATTAATAGCAGTTTTAATAATAGCCTGAAGCTCGGCAAAGTGCAGCGTCTGGAGCGTCGAGTCGTCAGGAATATGAATCAGTGAGAGCTCTGATTCGGGAACGGGCATTTTTGCAGCGGAAGCCAGGCGAGCCAGTACTTTGTATTTGACTATGGCCGATAAATAGGTCGGCAACGCATTTCTGATTTCCAGATTTTTCCTGGATTTCCACAGGTCGACAAAAGCATCATTGACGATTTCCTCCGCATCTTCAAGGCATTCGAGACGCGAAAGAGCGCGTACAAGCATCCGCTTCCAATACCGATCATACAGTGCTGCAAGGGCCTTCTCATCGTTATCGGAAAGACGGCGAAGTAATTCCCGATCATCTAGCTTCTCAAACTCAACCATGGACTGGCGGTATCATTTCAACCTCAAAGATATCAAACTGCCTGTAACATTGCGAAATACAGTACAGCAAAAAACGTCTGTGGCGTGGTAATGTTAACAGGAGGCAGGCATTACGGCCGTCTGATGCTACCAGAAATACCAATACAGGAAGGTGATAATAGCGATAACCACAGCAGCCCCAATGGTGAAAGACTTGTGTGTTCGGAACATCCGTACATCAATCTCCAGGCCTTTGTTTTCGTCGGGAAGTGCATAACCCAATATGGCCATAACGCCTACGCAAATAAGGAATACCCATCCCATCCTGTCCAGAAAGGGGACCGTCGACCAGTCAGCAAAAGGAAGCCAGTTGTTATGCATACCCAGGGCGATAAGAAACCCGCCTACGATGGCAAACAGCGCACCTGCTGAATTGGTCCGTTTCCAAAAGAAGCCCATGATGAATGACGCAAAAATTCCAGGCGAAAGCAGGCCCGTCATTTTTTGTATGAACTGAAACCCGCCTTCTTTGTCAATGCCCATGTAGGGCGCTACTGCAATCGCTATAACCATGGATACCACTATTACAATGCGGCCTATAAAGACGAGTTCTTTCTCGGACTTATTTTTACCAATATAGTTTTTGAAAATATCCAGTGTGAAAATCGTGGAGATGCTGTTGGCCTTACCGGCAAGCGAGGCAACCACCGCTGCCGTCAAAGCAGCAAAAGAAAGCCCTTTGAGTCCTACAGGTAGCAGGTTCAATAATACTGGGTAGGCTTTGTCTGCAACGAGCTT
>CAZAVR010000351.1:0-510 GCA_964488435.1 uncultured Cytophagales bacterium
ATCCTGGATCATACAAACGGCTGGACTGACAAGCAGGCCTACCGGGAAAAAGCGGAGCAGTTACTGACAGCTCTGGAGAAAAGAGCAGTCCAGTTTTCCACAAGAAAAGCAGCAACAGCAGACCTGACTTCATGAAAACTTTGACTGCAGCCGTTTGAAAATGCAAGACTTTAGCTCAACTTTGTATTAGTTAACATTTCTGTAAGTACTTAATCTACTAATGAACACCCCTATTAAGCCTATTAAACGCCTGCTCATTGCCAACAGGGGCGAGATTGCCATTCGAATCATGAGGGCAGCAACGGAGCTGGAGATAACGACAATTGCTGTTTACACCTTTGAAGATCGTTATTCTCTTCATCGTTACAAAGCCGATGAGTCCTATCAGATCGGCAGAAATGACGAACCTCTGAAACCATACCTTGATGTAGAGGCGATCATCAGGCTGGCTAAGTACAAAAATGCAGATGCCATTCACCCCGGCTATGGATTTCTTTCAGAAAACGTAAA
>CAZAVR010000351.1:520-4934 GCA_964488435.1 uncultured Cytophagales bacterium
GATCAGACAGGTCTTCCCTGCTGTCAGGAATCATCGGTACCCCCGCTTTATTGTTCTTTAAGAAAACGTAAACCTGGCCAGGAGGTGCAGGGAAGAGGGAATTATTTTTGTAGGACCTTCTCCTGAGTCAATGGAAGCGCTGGGCGATAAAGTCAGGGCGAAAAACCTGGCCAATAAAGCGGGGGTACCGATGATTCCTGACAGCAGGGAAGACCTGTCTGATCCTGAATTTGCTTTCAGTGAAGCGCAGCGTATCGGCTTCCCGGTCATGATCAAAGCGGCGGCCGGAGGGGGCGGACGGGGCATGCGCGTGGTAAGAAACCCGGAGGACTTCGGAAGAGCTTTGCAGGACGCACGCAATGAAGCCAAAAACGCTTTCGGAGACGACACCATCTTTCTTGAAAAATTCGTCACCAATGCCAAGCACATTGAGATTCAGCTATTAGGCGATCATGCCGGCAACCTGGTACATTTGTATGAGCGGGATTGTTCTGTTCAGCGGCGTTTCCAGAAAGTCGTAGAAGTTGCCCCTTCTGTTGACATTTCACCGGAGGTAAAAGGAAAACTATATGACTACGCCCTGAAGATAGGACGTGAGGCCAGGTATTTCAATGCCGGGACCGTCGAATTTCTTGTCGAAAACCAGCAGAATATATATTTCATCGAAGTCAATCCAAGGATACAGGTCGAACACACCATTACCGAAGAAGTAACGGGTATCGACCTGGTGCGCTCGCAACTCCTGGTCGCCATGGGTTATCCCCTGACTGACCCGGTCATTGGCATCCGTCGGCAGGAAGACATTCCGCTTAACGGTTATGCTATTCAGTGCCGGATCACCACAGAAGACCCCGCCAACGGATTCAAACCGGATTTTGGAATTATCACAGCATACCGTAACGCCGCAGGGTTCGGTATCCGTCTGGATGAAGGAAGCAGTTATCCTGGCGTCAAAATATCTCCCTTTTTCGATTCGATGATCGTGAAGGTCACAGCGAGAAGCCGTACACTCAAAGGGGCCATCCAGAACCTGAAGCGTGTACTGGCGGAGTTCAGGATCAGAGGTGTAAAAACCAATATACCTTTCCTGCTGAATGTAATCAACCATCCGGTTTTTCAAAAAGGGGATGTTCAGGTGTCGTTTATCGAGAGTTACCCGGAACTATTTAACCTTCAAAAACCGAAAGATCGCTCTACAAAAGTACTGAACTATCTTGGCGATGTAGTGGTGAATGGCAATCCGCATGTAAAGGTCACACAGGCTATTCCCGAGTTCCGGACACCACCCGTACCGGAATCTGATCCTTACTCCTCTTATCCGCAAGGGCATAAAAACTTCCTCGAAGAGATGGGCCGGGATAAGTTTGTTCAATTTATCAAGGAACAAAACCAGATCCTCTATACGGATACCACATTCCGTGATGCACACCAATCTTTGCTGGCGACCCGCGTCAGAACGCAGGACATGCTCCGGGTTGCGGAAGGATTCGCCAAGAAGCATCCTGAGCTTTTCTCTATGGAGGTGTGGGGAGGAGCCACCTTTGATGTTTCTATGCGGTTTCTTTACGAGTGCCCCTGGAAACGCCTGAGCGCCTTCAGGGAAGCCATGCCCAACATGTTGCTTCAGATGCTCTTTCGTGGTTCCAATGCCGTAGGCTATTCTGCCTACCCCGACAACCTGATTGAGAAGTTTGTAGAAAAATCATGGGAAACAGGCATTGATGTCTTTCGGATCTTCGATTCGCTGAACTGGATCGAAGCCATGAAAGTAAGCATCCGAGCGGTAAAAGAAAGAACAAACGCCCTGGCAGAGGCAGCGATATGCTATACCGGACACATGCTCTCGCCTGAGCAGCACAAATATACCCTGCAGTACTACCTCGACCTGGCCCGGCAACTTGAGGATGAAGGAGCGAACCTGCTTGCCATCAAAGACATGGCCGGGCTGCTCACGCCACAGGCTGCCGAAGTACTTATTACGGGACTTAAGAAGGCCGTGGATATCCCTATCCATCTTCATACGCACGACACTTCTTCGATTCAGTCTGCGACCTACCTGAAAGCTGTAGACGCAGGTATTGACATCATAGATTGTGCACTGGGTTCTCTCTCCGGCCTGACGTCTCAGCCCAATCTCAATTCTATTGTCTCCGTACTTCAGGGGCATCCGAGGGAAAACAAAATCGATCTCAGATCCCTCAACGCTTATTCCAACTATTGGGAAGAAGTGCGGGAATGGTATTTCCCCTTCGAGTCGGGCATGAAAGCCGGAAGTGCTGAAGTATATGACAACGAGATTCCCGGAGGTCAATATTCGAACCTGAAGCCGCAAGCTGTTGCGCTCGGACTAGGAGATAAATTCGAGGTACTGAAGAAAAATTATAGCGTAGTAAATCAATTGTTCGGGGACATTGTCAAAGTCACACCTTCTTCGAAAGTGGTGGGAGATATGGCGTTGTTTATGACTTCGAATAATCTCAGCGAGGCGGATATTCTTTCCAAGGGTGCTACACTTTCTTTTCCTGAATCGGTTAAAGGATTTTTCAGGGGAGAGCTGGGACAACCCTCCGGGGGCTTCCCCGAACCACTCAGAACATTGGTACTCAAAGGAGACACGCCTATAGACGGCCGTCCCAACGAAAACCTCGCCCCTATCGATTTCGATACTGATTTTTCTGACTTTCAGCGCAAGTTCCCCGCGGGCAACGGTTTCACCGATTACCTCTCGTACAAAATGTATCCGAAGGTATATGAAGAGTTTTATAGCGCTGCAGAAAGGTATGGCGATGTAAGCATCATTCCCACGCCGGCATTCTTCTATGGCCTGAAAGCAAACGAAGAGATCCTGATCGAGATCGCTGAAGGTAAAAATATACTGGTGAGGCTTCTTTTTGTTTCAGAACCTGATGAATTCGGGATCAGACTGGTCACTTTTGAACTCAACGGACAAAGCCGGCAAGTCAGAATACTGGATAAATCGAAAAAAACAGAACGCCCGCGTAATCAAAAAGCTGAAAAAGAGAAAGAAGTCGGTGCACCCCTGCAAGGGCTGCTGGCAAAAATTCTTGTAAAAACGGGAGATAAAGTGAAGCCGAACACCCCGTTGTTTGTCATAGAAGCCATGAAGATGGAAAGTACGGTTACTTCTGTTCATGAAGGAACTATCCTCGGCATTTCGCTCAAGGAAGGCACGCTGGTGGAACAGGATGACTGCGTATTGGAAATAGGATAATGCTGTATCCTTCCCGAGACAGAACCGGTTAAAAACAACTTTTTGGGAATATATAGCGGATGCCTGGTAGCCAAAACTGCCAGGCATTGCCTTTTACAGCTGGTCCACCAACTGAGCCTGTTCTGATAATAAATAAACAACCGGATGAATGACGAGAAGATGCCCTAACCATACAAGATACTAAAAATAAACGACATAACGAAGTAATATCGTCTAAATCTGTATCCGATCATTATCTCATTGAGGACTGTACAACAGCAGAGCAGTACCCAAACGATATCCTCCCAAGTGCTTAGCCTGTACATCTTTGAAATCGATTTGCTATATTACCGACCTAAATAATAAAATAGCCTGCTCCGTATAAGGAACTGTATATGAACCAAAATGAGAAGTTTATCAGCCGTTATTTGATTTGCCTGTTGATCTCCTTCTGCCTGATTGAACCTGCAGATGCCATCGACGTCAGGCAGTACGGAGCCAGAGGGGACGGTATAGCAGATGACACCGAGGCCATATATACGGCCATGACAAATGCACGGGACGGAGTGCTTGAATTTCCAAAGGGTGCCTATCGCATAAGCCGAACCATCGACATTGACCTTAGCCGGTATGGTACACTCAGCGTAACCGGTAGCATGGGGACTGCAGCTATCCTGATGTACGGTAACGGGCCCGCGCTACGCTTCACAGGAACCCATGATAAAGGATCCGCCTTGCCCTCTTCAGTGTCGGATCGGGTTTGGCTGAAAGAACGTTTTCCAATCGTAGATGCTATAGAGATCAGGGGCGAACACCCCATGGCTGACGGTATAGAATTCAGGAACACATTTCAACCAACAGTGCGGTCAGTATTGATCCGTCGCGTGCGCCATGGCATTCATCTTGTTGCCAGAAACAGGAACGTCCTCATTGAAAGCAGCCACATCTACGACTGCAGTGGTGTAGGTATATTTCTTGATGCCGTAAATATACACCAGATGATTATCGGTAATAGCCATATCAGTTATTGTCGGGGTGGTGGTGTGAAAGTGACGGAATGCGAAATTCGTAATTTTCAAATGACTGGAAACGACATTGAATACAATTGTGACCCTTCAGTGCCAGATCTTGCCGATATCTGGATCGATATTTCAAAAGGGGGAAACGTTCGGGAAGGCACCATTTCGGGGAGCACTATCCAGG
>CAZAVR010000352.1:0-593 GCA_964488435.1 uncultured Cytophagales bacterium
CATTCAGCAGGCACGTCTGGAAAGGGTGAGTATTCTTTGTCTTCCGGAACTGTGTGTGACGGGTTATGGTTGCGAAGATTATTTTTTTTCGGACGATCTTATTGAAAGATCGCTAGAGAGCCTGTCAGAGATCGCAGACCATACGCAGGGTATGGTGGTATCGGTAGGTCTTCCTGTCAGACACCTCAATCGGCTCTATAATGCAGCGTGCCTCATCGTGAACAAGCGAATCGCTGGATTTTACTGTAAACAGCACCTTGCCAACGCCGGAATTCATTATGAACGACGGTGGTTTCAGGGTTGGCCGGCGGGGGTGGTAGACGTTCTCGAAGTGGGTGGCGTGAACTATCCTGTCGGTGACGTTATTTTTCATCTGTCGTCGGGGAGACAGGCGGGTCATAGTGGGGATACGGTCCGCATTGCTTTCGAGATTTGTGAGGACGCCTGGGTGTCTAACCGGCCTGGGCGTAGGCATTTCGAGAGAGGGGTGGATATTATGCTGAATCCCAGCGCCAGTCATTTTAGTTTTGACAAATTCTACGTCCGGGAGAGGCTCGTAATTGAAGCTTCACGCTCCTTTGGATGTAGTTATA
>CAZAVR010000352.1:603-4918 GCA_964488435.1 uncultured Cytophagales bacterium
AAACGAAGCCGGTCAGGCGATTTACGACGGTGACGCTATGATTGCGTCCGGGGGGGCACTCCTGGCTTCAGGCCCGAGGTTTAGCTATGCAGATCATTTTGTTTTTTCAGCAGTAATAGACACGGACTTAACCCGTTTGAACCAGATACAGGCGCCCAGGGAGGGGGTGAGAAAGGACAATGGGCTGGTGGAGGCTGATTTTAGTTTTGATGAACTGGAGCCCGTAGGTTTACAGGAGGCACAACTGGATCCCTTTGAGCGGGGAGGGTATATAAAGGAGGAGGAGTTTGCCCGTGCGGTTTGCCTCGGGTTATTCGATTATCTCAGAAAGAGCAAGGCTGGAGGTTTTACGATCTCCTTATCCGGTGGAGCCGATTCCTGTGCATGCGTAGCATTGACAGGATTGATGATACGATTGGCAGAGGAGAGTATTGGGATGGAAGCTTTGAGATCGAAGCTGGGGTATATCAGAGGGCTTGATAAGGCTGAAGATGTGGAAGCCATTGCCAGATTGCTGATCTGCGCCATGTACCAGGGGACAGAAAACAGTTCTGTCGAGACGCTGGAATCGGCGAGAGAGCTGGCAGATTCAATTCATGCATCTTTTCATGAAATCAACATCAACGAAATTGTTGAGGGGTATAAGTCGCTCATAGAAGGTCCTTTAGGCAGAAGGCTATCCTGGGCTACGGACGACATTGCCCTCCAGAACATACAGGCGCGGGTAAGGGCACCTGGTATCTGGATGATAGCCAATCTGACAGGGCATTTGCTTTTGGCCACGTCCAACCGCTCTGAAGTAGCTGTGGGGTATGCCACTATGGATGGTGACACCGCAGGGAGTATCAGTCCCCTTGCGGGAATTGACAAACACTGGTTGAGAAAATGGTTGTTATGGCTTGAACGAACTGGCTGCGAAGTACGTGGCCGGCACATCAGAATACCGGGGTTAAAGCGGGTAAATTCACTTCAGCCCACGGCAGAGTTGCGTCCGCCTGAGCGTCTCCAGACAGATGAGGATGATCTGATGCCCTATGAGTTTTTGAATAGCCTTGAAGGTTTGGCGATACGTGATAAGAAACCGCCGTTGGTATGTTACAAGCATCTGATCGTTATTTACAAAGAGTTGTATAATCCGGAGAAAATACTAGCCTGGACCGAGCGCTTTTTCCGATTGTCGAGTCGTAATCAATGGAAACGGGAGCGTTACGCCCCCTCGTTTCACCTTGATGATTATAACCTCAATCCCCGGAGCTGGTGTCGTTTTCCCATACTCTCGGGAGGTTTTGAGGTGGAATTGGAAGAACTAAGGGCGTTTGCGTCCGGCAAAAGTTCAGCTAAGCGAAAAGGGAAAATAGGGTTTTGACCTCTATCTCCACATATTGGGCTCATCAATCTCCCTGGTTTTGATGAGGTGGAGGGCCTTGATAAGGCGGACGATCATCTCATAAAATAGCAAAAGGTTCTCAGGCTCCCGTTTGTCGATCAAAGTATGGGGAGAAAGTGCTGTCTCTATCCATTGCGTCAGCTCAAGCCGTATGTCTTCCAGGGAATAATAGGAGAAGAAATCAGCAAGGACGAGGTAAGGGTCGCTGATTTCCACCGGTCTGAGGTGATGTTGCGGCACAAAAGGCCAGGGGTTTTCTGTCGGAGATTCAGGGTGAAAAGTAAGGTCAGCCTTTCCTTTTTCAAGCAGATAATTATAAACCCCGGCTCTCTTTTTATCTATGAGCCACGATATTTCTACTATTTTTTCGATCCGGGCTGAAAACCCTACCAGGTGTGCAGGGTATAGATAGTCCCATATATTGTTAGAAATCACAGATTTAAACCAGCACCAGAATTCCTCTTCCAGGTAACGCGGGCCGGCATTTTCGAAAACAGGGATAAGGGCTTTGCGTGGATCAGCAATTTCCCGGGCATTGAGTGTGCGGAGTTGAGCCTTCCAGGCCTCTTCAGTAATATGTTCCATAAGTGCGCTGATTTAAAAAAATTATGATGTATATTTGATATATTATAATACCAACAAATATAATATAGTTTAAATATATTATACAATAGTTTAACGATATTTTTTCCTGAAAATGTCCGAAAATAGCAGGTTGAGAATAGTTAGGGGAATGTTGAAGCTTTCGCAGCAAGATCTGGCCAGGGAATTGGGTCGTAAACAAGGCTCTGTTTCGGATATAGAGAGAGGGCGCAATAAGGTTGACGGCATTGTCGATCTGCTGCGGTTGCGTTTCAATGTGAATCCGGTTTGGCTTAAGGAGGGCACCGGAGAGGTATTTATGAAGAAACCTCCGGAGTTGGAAGGGCGGTCATCAGGCGTACCCTATTTTAACGTTCCGCTTTCGGAGATTGCAAATGCCAGGTTGAGTGAGTTCAACGAAGATCCCGAATTCTACGTCAATTTCCGCCCCTTTAATGATTGTACGGCTTATTTGCCTGTGTATGGAGATAGTATGTATCCCAAGTATGCCAACGGTGATTTGATTGCCGTAAAGGAGTGCCCAAATGCCGATGTGATTTTATGGGGTGAGGCCTATCTGGTGATGACCAATTCATCAAGCAATACCATGACCACGCTTAAGTTGCTTTTTGAGCATCCGGACGGCACCAAAATCATACTCCGCGCTTCCAATCCCAATTTTCGGGGAGACACGATTATAGAGCGGAGTTCTATATGCGCGCTTTATATTGTAAAGGGCAAGATCAGCAGGAGCCATATCTGAATGTTAATTTTCGGGCATATCCTGGTAGTACGGATGGAAGGTTGATGTAAGTTTCTTATTTACAGTTTGTTATCATTTTTTTTTAGGCGGTTTGCATTATTTCGGTATCAAAGAATCAGAATCCGCCTTTATAAGGAACTTGAAATTAGGTTTTTAACGATAACTTAATTTATCATTTGATTTAGATTTTTTGAAGCACCGAAAAATATTTAAAAATCAGAGTTGCTTTTCTGACTCATTTTCCGTTATTTCAAAAGATTTTTCACAACAGTCCCTTTTCGGGCGTTCTCAATATAAGTCACTATAAACATCTGATAACCAGTAATTTACCATGCCAATGTATGTAATCAAACGAGATGGTAGACGAGAGTCTGTAAAATTTGATAAAATAACAGCGAGGATTGAAAAACTCTGTTATGGATTAGATTCTGGTTATATCCAGCCTATAGAAGTAGCCAAAAAGGTTGTTTCAGGGATTTACGACGGAGTTACTACCGCGGAGCTGGACAATCTTGCAGCGGAAACGGCGGCTTCCATGACCACTAAACATCCCGATTATGCATCGCTGGCCGCAAGGGTAGCCATATCGAACCTTCATAAGAATACGCTGAAATCTTTTTCGGCTACTATGAAGCGTTTATATACCTATATTGATCCTAAGACAGGTGAGAATGCCTCCCTGATCTCTAAGGAAGTGTATGATGTTATCAGACGTAATGCCGCCCTTCTTGATTCGACAATTATATACGACAGGGACTACGGTTATGATTACTTTGGGTATAAAACCCTGGAGAAGTCCTATCTGCTGAAAATTGACGGGAAGATAGCCGAACGTCCGCAGCACATGTTGATGCGTGTGGCCATCGGAATCCATCAGGATGATGTGCAGGCCGCAGTGGAAACCTACACCCTTCTTTCTGAGAAATGGTTTACCCATGCTACGCCCACACTGTTTAATGCAGGAACACCAAAGCCCCAGATGTCGTCTTGTTTCCTCCTTACCATGAAGGATGACAGTATAGACGGAATTTATGATACACTTAAGCAGTGTGCGTTGATATCGCAGTCTGCCGGCGGCATTGGTTTGTCGATACACAATATCAGGGCGACAGGCTCTTATATCAAAGGTACCAATGGTACTTCGAATGGAATTGTGCCTATGCTTCGTGTATTCAATGATACAGCGCGGTATGTGGACCAGGGTGGCGGAAAGCGTAAGGGATCTTTTGCTATTTACATAGAGCCCTGGCATGCTGATATATTCGATTTCCTTGATTTGCGTAAAAATCACGGAAAGGAAGAGAACCGGGCTAGAGATCTGTTTTTTTGCCCTTTGGATTCCCGATCTTTTTATGAAACGGGTGGAGGAGAACGATGTGTGGTCGCTGATGTGTCCTCATGAGTGTCCGGGCTTGGCTGATACCCATAGCGAGGATTTTGAACGACTTTATGAGCAGTACGAAAGAGAGGGACGCGCCCGTAAAACGGTGAAAGCGCAGGATCTTTGGTTTGCAATTATGGAGTCTCAGATAGAAACCGGTACGCCGTACATGTTGTTTAAGGACCATGCCAACAGCAAGTCC
>CAZAVR010000353.1:0-4915 GCA_964488435.1 uncultured Cytophagales bacterium
GGGGGCAGGAAAAACAGGAAAAAGCAGGCGTTGCCCGCATCATGATGAACACCCTGCGCAATAAGGCAGAGAATAGCACAGCCAAAGCGAAAAGTGTTCACCTGGATAAAACGCAGGATATTTCCCGTGAACTTCATGCACTTCGTACCTCTCAGCAAGCCTCTGAAAAAATGAAATTCGGGTTTGATAATTCCTCCCGACACAAGGGTAAAGTGCTTTATGAGGGGAAAGAAATTAATTTTAGCTATGAGCGATCACCGCTCTGGCCGTCAGGTATTCACATCCGAGTGACAGCCCATGAGAGGATTGCCCTTAAAGGGAGCAATGGCAGTGGAAAGACAACACTTATACGTCTGATTCTTGGTAGTTTACTTCCGACGGAAGGCTCTTTTTATAGATCCGATATAAGTACAGTTTATATTGACCAGGATTACTCAATGATTGACCCTGCCAGCTCTGTTTATGGACAGGCAGAAAAATTCAATACACACGCCTTGGCGGAACATGAAATCAAAATACGATTGAGTCGATTTCTTTTCACAAAAGAAGACTGGGACAAATCATGTAATAGCCTGAGCGGCGGGGAGAGGATGAAACTCATGCTCTGCTGTCTGACAATTGCAAACCGTTCTCCTGACCTGATCGTCCTCGACGAGCCCACCAACAACCTCGACATTCAAAATATTGAAATACTGACCGCCGCAATCAATGAGTACAAGGGCGCCCTGCTCGTTGTTTCCCATGATACTCAATTTCTCGAAGAGATAAATACAAGCCGAACCATCTGCCTGGACACAAAATAGCGTTTATGGTGGGGAATTGTTATATTTATAATCATTAAGATACGCTCACCCAGTGACTGACCAATACCTGATTTTTCCACTATGATTGCCAACAAAACCACGGATCTGATTCTTCGGACGCCGCTTATACATCTGGATAAGATTTCCAGCAGCGTGAATCTGTTCGGGAAGCTTGAGTCCGTTCAGCCCGGAGGGAGTGTTAAAGACAGAGCCGCACTGGAGATTATAAGAAATGCATATACTACAGGGGATCTTGAAACCGGGAAACCTGTCGTAGAAATGACCAGCGGAAACATGGGAGCCGGATTGGCCATTGTCTGCAGGCAAACCGGGAATCCATTTACAGCAGTGATGTCAGTAGGAAACAGTCCGGAAAGGGCAAAAATATTAAAAGCATTAGGTGCGGAGGTTATTTTCACTCCACAAGTGGATGGAGAAAAGGGAATGGTCACAGGAGAAGACATAAGTTATGCAGCTGAAATTGCCATTTCATTGGCAAAAGAAAAAGGTGCTTACTATGTAAATCAATTCCATAATCCTGCCAGCGTGTTCGCCCACTTCAACACCACAGGCCCGGAAATATGGAAAGAATTTCCCGAAATCGGAGCGTTCGTTGCTGCTGTGGGAAGCGGTGGTACATTTACAGGAACTTCCCGATATCTCAAAACGTGTTCACCGGGCATCCGATGCGTAGCTGTGGAGCCGGAAAGTGCCGCTATTCTAAAAACAGGACAAGTTAATAATCCAAAGCATATCATACAGGGGACCGGATATGGTTTTGTTCCTCCCCATTGGGATCCGACACTTGCTGATGATATTGTTCTGGTAAGCGACGCAGAAGTCCGGGAAATGACCCTTAGGCTTTCCCGTGACCAGGGATTGTATTTAGGATATTCGTCCGGGGCCAATGTTGCAGCAGCGTTGAAGTACGCACAGCTCCATCCTGACGTAAAAAACGTGGCCACTATCCTTTGCGACACAGGCTACAAATACTCCGAACTTTGAGTTTGCTTCCGAAAAACAAGAAAGGCTAATTAAATATAATGCAACAATGTTGCAAACATAAAAAATACTTCGTACACTTGTACCCGATGGCTAAGCTTTTGTCAGATTACAACAAAGTAAGTCTTTGACACCCATCGGGCAAAAATGATGAAAAATGACGATTTTGAGGTAATTATTGTCGGGGGAAGTTACGCGGGTCTTTCTGCAGCTATGTCGCTGGGACGTTCTCTGCGTAAGGTTGCCATTATTGACAGCGGAAAGCCCTGCAACAGGCAAACGCCTTATTCTCACAACTTTTTGACGCAGGACGGAAAAACACCCGCAGAAATCGCCGCCACTGGGAAAGCGCAGGTGGCTAATTACGATACGGTTCGCTTCTTCGAAGACTTCGCTGTCACCGGGAGAAAAACTGAAAACGGTTTTGAGATTGACACCAGATCCGGAAAAACGTTCCGCTGTAAAAAACTCATTTTTGCTACCGGCATTACAGATATATTTCCGGATATCAGAGGCTTTGCCGAATGCTGGGGTATTTCGGTTATTCATTGTCCGTACTGTCACGGCTATGAACACCGTGGTAAGAAAACCGGCATTTTCTCTAACGGCGATCGTGCTTTTCACCTGGCTACACTGGTTTACAATCTGAGCAAAGACGTAACCCTTTTTACCAACGGACCAGCCGGGTTTAGTACAGAGCAAATCCACACACTGTATAAGCATTCTATTAAGATAGAAGAAACACCTCTGACCGAAATCAGTCACAAAGATGGCCACGTAAGTAGCCTTCGCCTTAGTAATGGCGACGTCGTATCTCTGGATGCGCTATACGCGGGTATTCCCTTCACACAGCACTCCGACATTCCCCGGCTGCTGGGATGTGAATTATCGGAACTGGGATATATAAAAGTTGACAGTATGCAAAAAACGACGATTGGCGGCGTTTTTGCTTGCGGAGACAATTCAACTTTTATGAGATCCGTGGCTGCTTCAGTAGCTTCGGGAAACCTAACAGGGGCGATGGTGAACGCGGAGCTAGCCTCTGGCAGCTTTGACGTCTATTTTTAAAAAAGCAGGTCAAAAGTTTGCCGCTAATCATCGCCAGCTCTCAAACCTTTCAGGTTAACAATTTCTAAAACGTCCTTTTTTCTTCTAATTAGAATACGATCGGGTTCGGTGGTATCTACTTTCTGAATGTAAGTTACATTCTTGGGAAGGTAAAGGTTAGTAATTTGGGCATCCCGCATACGGAAGTTTGAAAAATTTCTGTCTTCCTCCCTTAGAATAATATTAGGCTTTGCCGGATATACAATGGTATCGCCGACCTGATATACAGCAATAATCCGTCTGGCAGCAAGATAGTAGGGATTGCCGGGCCTAGGTGTTGCGAAATAGCCGTACTTAATAGAACGATCCTGATAAAACTCATTTAGACGTTGGCCGACGAAATACAACTGAATCGTCATAAAGAATAAGATAATTCCTTTGAAAGCAACAGGAAGGGAAAAATGATATTGCAGTAAAAGACTGATCAGGACGATTACATACGGAAAGGATGAGCCTGAATAACGATGCTGCGTCAATGCGTAGGTGTGTCCGTTTTTGAAGGACATCATGATAATAAACAGTATGGGTACAGCTATCATTATGTACAAAAGGCAAAGACGCCTACGCTGCAAGCTACCGGCCTCCACATGAACATCGTAGAGAAATGAAAGTGCAAAAATGCTAACAGAAAGGATAGTGAATTGAAGCTTATGATTGTTGTAATACAAAAAACCAATCAGTATCATCAGAAATGGTGTAAACTGAACCATCCATAACGGTATATTCAACTTTGAACCAGACCGGTAGCAGACAACCAATGCAAATCCGATCGCGATAGCTAACAAAATATTCTTCTTACCTTCTAGCGCCTCCGAAAGCCCATTGGTAAAGATTACCTCGTCGGCCAGTGTAGGTATAGATTTTATCAAAACACTTTTGAAGGTCGCTGGTAGAATATCTCCGAATGCCCGCCCGTTGCTTTCGGCCATGGATCTGTAAAGTATAGCCTGACCATTGAGATTATCGAGGGTAGACTGGCCTCCTGCAAAAAAAAGCCACCAGAATAGCCCTGACAATACGAGTACACCAGCCATCCCCATCTTCATCCATCCGCCTGTCGACCTCAGAAATAAAAGAGCATAAACAGCGTGCCCCAACAACACAGACATCGTAAGAAAATGTGAAAGCAGTCCCAATCCCGCGGAAAAAATATAGCCCGCGTAAAGCAAGGCGGACTTTCGCTTATCTGAATCATTCTCAATTATTCTCAGAAAGAAATAAGTTGCCATCAACGCGAGGAAAAACGTCAATGAATAATTCCTGGCCTGATGGCTATATGAAATAAAAAAAGGCTCAACAGCGACAAGTGCTGCTGCAATCAATCCTGTTGCGGGAGAAAAAAAACGACGACCGAAGAGAAAGATAAGACCAATTGTCAATGTGCTAAATAACACCGAGAAAGATCGAGCGGAAAAATCGGAAATACCAAAAATATCCAACCAGAAATGTAGCAGTAAATAATAGAAAGGGCTATTACCAATATCACTCCGGGACATTGCTTCGTAATAATCAGCAAGTGTTTTTGGCGACCAGAATTGGGATGGCGTAAACGTAGGAGCTAAAAATACATCCTTTTGGTTCGATCCGTCAAGGACCATTCCCTGACTAACCACCATTGTGCTTTTTTCGTCAAAGAAAATACTATACGTATCCAGTTTGTACAGCCGCAGAATAACACCTACTATGACAATCACAAGTAGAATCCAGGACTCCTTTTTATAAATAAGCCACATAATTGATTTTAAAGCCGACTATTCGTTCTCTACGAAAGCCGTCTGCTTCAGACTTCATAAACTTATCGAATCTGAAGTGAACAAAGATACAACTTTCCTGTGCAGCACTGCTATCCTGCACAAACATGGCTTTGCGATCTTGCCACTGGTTACAAACCAACTGCGGCGGGTAAAGGTTAGTGAGAAAACCATTCATCAACCAAAGTATTTTAACGAAAATTTGGATTTGTCAAAAAAAATGCGTAACTTTTATAGATGTGGCTTTGACTC
>CAZAVR010000354.1:0-4904 GCA_964488435.1 uncultured Cytophagales bacterium
GGAATACAACTACTACGATGTGTGGGTGGGACGCTCTTTCAGGTCGCCGTTCGGAAGTTTGGAGAAAAGGGAGAAGTCCCGGATTGTGGTCGCTTTGAGAACCAACAAGTACCGATATGGAGACAGGCCGGAGGTGAGGCCGGATACGAACCAGATTTACTGGAACAGGAGTGCTTTTCTGGTATCTCTCGGCTTTTCTAACCGTGACTACCAGCGCGATGTACTTATTTATGGTTTTGGACGGACGGAGGACGTGCCGATAGGTACGAGGGTAGCACTTACCCTTGGGTCTGAGAATACCGAATTCGGAGAGAGAGGGTATGGCGGAGTGCAGGTGGCAAGCGGGAGATATCTCCCCAAAAACCTGGGGTATCTGTATGGATTGGCTAATCTGGGTACGCATTACCAAACCGGGATGCCAAGGCAAGGCGTAATCAGCACTCAGCTCAGCTATTTTAGTCCGCTGATCACGATGGGTCTTACCAAACTTCGTCAGTTTGTTAACATCAGGTTTGTGGAAGGTTTACGCCGCGATCCGGTTGATTATCTGAATATAAGTGGGGACAGGGGCTTTCGTGGTGTTTTCAGTGATCAGTTGATCGGGAACAAATGGCTTACTTTCGGGCTGGAGACGGTGGTTTTCTCGCCGGGGAGTATATTGGGATTCCGCTCTGCTATTTTTGCTTTCGCTGACGTGGGTAAAGTGACTTTGAATAACAGGATTTGGGACAGCCCTTTTTATCAGGGCTACGGAATAGGTATAAGGCTTCGAAACGAGAACCTTACTTTTAATACTATACAGTTGCGGTTCGGGTATTATCCCAACATCATCGGGATAAAGGACAAGCTGCGCTTCGGTCTAGACGGCGAAGTCCCATTGAGATTGCCTGATTTTGATATCTCGGCGCCGGAGATTCTGCCTTTGAGATAGATCACACAAAAAGGGTAGGTAGCTGCGCGGATTCCTTTCAGTAAATTGATTGGGAAAGTTGCACTATTTTAATTTACTTTGCGAAAGGGAAACCTTTGGGGCCATCATTCTAAATATACAAAAAATCAGACAAAGCACCATGAATATCGCACTTGTTACAGGATCTGCAGGATTGATCGGAAGTGAATCGGTAGCATTTTTAGCAGACAAATTTGATTTGGTAATTGGAGTAGACAATAATCTGCGTCAGTATTTCTTTGGAACCGACGGAAATACGGAGTGGAACCGGAATCGTATCCAGGAGGCATACCAAAACTACAAACACTTTTCAGCCGATATTCGTGAAGTAAGCCAGCTGGAACCGATTTTCAAAGAGTTTGGGACAGACATTAAATTGATCATTCATACTGCTGCCCAGCCAAGTCACGACTGGGCTGCGAAAGAACCGTTTACTGACTTTACTGTCAATGCAAACGGTACACTTAATATGTTGGAAATGAACAGGCTGCATTGTCCTGATGCCGTTTTTATTTTCACCTCTACGAATAAGGTATACGGAGATAACCCGAATTATTTGCCGTTGGTTGAACTTGAAACCAGATGGGAGATTGATGAGAATCATCCCTATTTTAAGGACGGAATTGACGAGAACCATAGCATAGACCATACAAAGCATTCTATTTTCGGGGCTTCAAAAGTGGCCGCAGATGTGATGGTGCAGGAGTATGGTCGTTATTTTGGTATGAAAACCGGTGTTTTCAGAGGGGGATGTCTTACCGGACCGAACCATTCCGGAGCTCAGTTGCACGGTTTCCTGGCCTATCTGATGAAATGCGCCATTACGGGTAATCACTACACCATTTTTGGCTATAAAGGTAAGCAGGTCAGAGATAATATACACAGCCATGATCTTGTAAACATGTTCTGGCATTTCTACCAGAATCCGCGTCCAGGAGAGGTGTATAACGCCGGTGGCGGGCGTTTTGCCAACTGCTCTATGTTGGAGGCCATTTCGCTTTGTGAGAAAATAACCGGCAATAAAGTGAATTATTCTTACTCGGAAACCAACCGGATCGGAGACCATATATGGTATGTAAGTAATCTTAATAAGTTCAAGTCACATTACCCGGGCTGGAATTGGGAGTATGGCCTGGAAGAAACCCTTGTTCAAATTCACGATGGAACAGTAGCCAGGTTGTCGGGACACATGGCATAAGCGTGTATGTCGGAGAAAATTACCATATTGATTCCCCAGTACAATGATTGGGATGCGCTGAACTTATTGATAGAGCAGATCAACAAGGATGTCGAGCCTTCTACATTGGCGTCGACTTCCCTGTTGATCGTTGATGACTGTTCCGCATTGCCCCAGATCACCCCGTTTCCCGTTTTCAACGGGCAGGGAATCAAGATGGTGCGGCTCTATCGTAATCTGGGTCATCAAAGAGCTATTGCGATAGGGTTGTCATACCTTTCTGCTGAAGCGAATTTTGACAAGGTGATTGTCATGGATGCTGACGGAGAGGATGCTCCGAAAGACATCAATGCCATGCTTCGGAAATCGGCGGAGATGCCTGGTAAGCTCATTTTTGCCAGGAGGACCAAGCGCAACGAAGGGTTTCTCTTTCAACTGTTTTACTGGTTTTACAAGGTTATATTTAAGCTGTTCACCGGGAAGGTCATCAATTTTGGAAATTTCTGTGTGGTACCCAGAGAGCGAATCCGGAATCTTGTGCGCGTTTCAGAGATATGGAATAACTTCCCGGGAGGGGTAATTAAATCCCGGCTTCCTTACGATGATGTCCCGCTTGAAAGGGCGAAGCGCCTGGCAGGGAATAGTAAGATGAATTTTTTCTCCCTTGTGCTGCACGGACTGAGTACAATATCGGTACTTATCGATATTACCGCGGTAAGGATACTGGTGGCATCTATCGTGATGTCGATGGTGGTGGGATTGGTGATAGTGTTTATCCTGTTCCTGAAGTTTATTGGCAGCGCCACGCCCGGCTGGGCTTCTACACTGAGTACCACGCTCATGATTGTTATGCTGCAAGCCCTCCTGATTTCACTTTTGTTGGTTTTCATGGTATTGCAATACAGAACCCAGCAACACTTTATCCCGGCATTGCATTATCGCGACTATATAGAAGAGGTCGAAACTGTTTCTTAGATAGATGTTTACATTCGATAGCAATCCTCTGGTGTACTGGTTTTTTTGCTACGTTTTGGCGGCGTTTATCGTTTTTTCGGTTACATCGGTCCGGATGACCGACCGGTTGTTCCTACTGCTTTCTACTTTTTTGCTTGTTTTATCCAGGTTGCCTGTAATAAGATTTAACAGGGAGCTGAATCCTGATGAAAGCCAGATGATCAGCCATGCCATCACTCTTTGGCAGGATCCGGTGTATTGGCGGTCTGTGGATGGGACTACTATTGGCCCGTTGGATAATTATCTGCTTCTTTTGCCTCGTCTGGCAGGCTTTCAGTTGGACTACAGTTCCACCCGGGTTGTGGGTTTGATGTGTATCATTGTGTCCTTCCTGTTTTTCTTTGCTGCTGTCCGGACCTGGTTTGGGCCGGTAGTTGCGCGCGTAGCCAGTTTGTTCCCATTGTTGTTTCTGTCATTTACCCGTGAGGTTGATTTTTTACACTATTCGAGTGAACAGTTGCCGTTAGCCTTGCTGGCAATGGCTGTGTGGTTATTTTCGAGACTTAGCACCCAAAGTATCCGGCCTTTCACCGGTTTGTTCTGGTTTGGTGTTACGGCGGGCATGCTTCCTTTCGCAAAGCTTCAATCCGTACCCCAGGCGCTTGTGCTGGTGGTGGCCTGTGGTGTAATGATATGGACTTCCGCTCACTCTCTCAGAGAGCGATTTTTCCGTTCAGCCGTCCTAATTGCCGGAGGAATAGCATTTCCGCTGCTGGTTTTGGCTTGTACTATTGTTTTTGGAGTGACAGGAGACCTTTATGATTTCTATATCCTGACTAATCTTGTCTATGCAGGAGACAGAGAGGCAAATCCGCTGGCTATTGCAGCTGTTTTCATCGAATTGCTTCGAAAAAGCCCCGATTTTCTTTTTTATTTATTAACAGCCGGTGTCCTCATTTCAGGCGGTCTTTTTATGAATAAAAAGGTTGACAGAGAGAAGAAGGGATGGCTGGTCACGGGAACGCTTGTGATTTATCTGTTGGTGGGGGTGTATTCCGTAACCAAAACAGGACATCTTTTTACACATTATCTTAACTTTTGTATTTATCCTGTTGGCTTGCTCGTCGCGTGTTTCGGGAGGAGAGTTTTTCAAGCCTACGGGTTATCCCGGTTCGGCGTTTTGCTATTACTGGGCTGGTTCGCGGGATCTGAAGCGTATTCCTTATCAAAAAGGGGTTACCTGAATCAATACCCGTCTGTGGGAGCAACTGCGCTTCACCAAAGCGAGACAGTGAAGAAGATAACGGAATATAGGCGCTCCGGAGATATGATGGCGGTTTGGGGTTGGCAGTGTTCCTATTATGTGGAGGCGCAGCTTCCACAGGCGACGGCGGAGAACCACACCGAGCGGAGTATCTATCCAAACCCGATGAAGCAGGCTCATCGGTTACGATATATGAAGGATATGCAGAGAAATCGGCCGGCTTTTTTTGTAGACGCTGTTGGCAAGAATAGCCAGTGGCTGCAGGACACGCTCACACAGTCCTACCGAAGTTTCCCTGAATTGGCAGATTTCGTGTCAGAAAATTACGAGCGTGTAGACGTGTCTGACGGGAATAAACTCTTTGTCAGAAAAGACCGGCTACGGTAATGCTGATTTATGTACGCTGCCGTTTGTTATTCACATCTTGAAGTACATTAGTTTTTTGATTTGTCAGGAAATGGGGGAATAGGAGGAACGCCTTTCGGACCAGGCGCTTCCAGCTTGCCTTTCATTTCTGTGATAGCCCGGATGAGTTGCGCATCCTCGCCCCTATATTCAAG
>CAZAVR010000355.1:0-4891 GCA_964488435.1 uncultured Cytophagales bacterium
AAAGTCACCCTGCAAAAAGCTGGTCTGCTTCGGTGACAGTATCACCAATGGAGGGGGCGGAGTAGAAGGAAGTAGTTATCCGGCACGTTTGAAAAAGCTGTTAGGTTATTAGAGTGAATATCCTTGATGTTTAACACAAATCAGAATTTATGTTTTCAAAAAGTAAAATCATGCGGTCCACTATTATCATTTGGATCCTTATAGCAGGAATTCGAACTGATGCCTTAGCACAATCCTTCGAAGCTGACGTCATCGTTTATGGCGGAAATTCGGCCGCCGTCACCGCAGCTGTACAGGTAGTACGGTCCGGGAAGTCGGTGCTCGTAGTCTCTCCGGACAGGCATCTCGGCGGTTTATCATCCGGGGGCCTCGGCTTTACAGATACCGGCAACAAATCTGTCATCGGCGGACTTGCACGGGAGTTTTACCACCGGGTATATATGCGCTACGACAAACCCGAAACCTGGAAATGGCAGAAAAAAGAAGAATACGGCAACAAAGGTCAGGGCACCCCGGCTATGGACGGAGCGGAGCGCACGATGTGGATTTTTGAACCCCATGTTGCGGAGGAAGTCTTTGAGGATTTTGTGAGAGAGCATAAAATCAAAATTTATCGCGATGAATGGCTCGACCGCAGCAAAACCGGTGTCCGGAAAAACAAGGGCCGCATCATCTCATTCAAAACGCTGAGCGGAAAGACCTTCAGCGGCAAAATGTTCATCGACGCCACGTATGAAGGCGACCTGATGGCAGCAGCCGGCGTCAGATACCATGTGGGACGTGAGGCCAACAGTGTTTACGATGAACAATGGAACGGCATCCAGGCAGGTGTATTCCAGCACAAGCATTACTTTCAGAAAGACATCAGCCCTTACAAGGTCGAAGGTGACCCCAAGAGCGGCTTACTGCCCTATGTCTCTGCAGAAAAAATTGGCAAAAACGGGGAGGGAGACAACAAGATACAGGCCTATTGTTTCCGCATGTGCCTCTCCTCCCACCCTGATAACCGGATTCCTTACACCAAGCCAGAGGGCTACGATCCTGCCAAATACGAATTGCTGGCGCGCGTATATAAAGCGGGCTGGACGGAAACTTTCCAGAAATACGATCCGATACCGAACCGAAAGACAGATACCAACAATCACGGCCCCTTCAGCACCGACTTTATCGGACAGAACTACGATTATCCGGAGGCTACCTACGAACGTCGCAAGCAGATTATTAAAGAACATGAGTTGTACCAGAAGGGACTTATGTACTTCATCGCCAACGACCCGTCAGTTCCGGCCGATGTCCGCGCCGAGGCAAGTCAATGGGGATTACCCAAGGACGAGTTCAAGGACAATGGCGGATGGCCGCACCAGATCTACGTTCGCGAAGCTCGTCGCATGATCGGGCACGGAGTAATGACCGAGCACGAAACACTGGGAAAAAAGACGGTTTCAGAGCCGATTGGTATGGGATCTTATGCACTCGACGCCCACAATGCGCAGCGCTACGTTAAAGAAGATGGCTTTGTCCAAAACGAAGGTGATATCGGTGTGCACCCGAAGAAACCCTACAGTATTTCTTACGCGTCCATTATTCCTAAAAAAGCCGAATGCGAAAACCTTCTCGTACCCGTATGCCTGTCGAGCTCGCATATTGCCTACGGCTCCATCCGCATGGAACCGGTATTCATGATCCTCGGGCAAAGTGCCGCTACAGCTGCTGTACAGGCGATCGATCGTAAAGTGCCGGTACAAGATGTAAATTATACCCAATTGAAAGCGCAGCTTTTGAAGGACAAGCAAAAGTTGGAGCTGTAATTATCTGTACGTATTACCGCGCTGTATTGCACAGCTTCCCAAAAAGCGGCAAATGGTTACAAATTTCTCACGTAAGCCACTTGCCGCTTTTGTTATGCCCCTCCCGGGAGCGACCTGCCAGATCAGAATATGCCCATTCCTACCGCCCCCGATACATTTGGAGGTTCGTCATCTTTGAAATGCAAGAATATTACCTTTTCATGACGGTATTCCCCTATTTCATGTAAAAAAGCAAGAAATGTCAATAAAAAGCTTTATATTGATGCTTCATCACGGGCGCTCAGATTCGCAACAGGATTTTGTACTGCATTTTCTGATTATTTCTGAGGCTGCAAATTAATGAACACCTTCCATTCTTTAAAAACCAAAACCGAGATGTATTTCTTGTCAGTAATCAATACTTTAAAAACATCAGTTACACTGGTCAAAAATACCAACCCTCTCGTCTTCCTGTTTCTGGTGATGTTTTGCACCCGCTCTTTTAGCCAGGATTTCTCATTGAAGGAACTTATTGAAAATACCAAATGCCAGGAAAAAGCCTGTTTTGAAACCTTCGCAACACAGAAAAGATGGAAACTCATAGAGGTGGAAAATCAAACGGAATTCCAACAACGCTACAAATACGGCAACGAAGACGAGCTGTCTTTTTTTTCCCTGGACAAGACGCGCGATCAGAAAAACAACAATACCCTCAAAACGAATCGTGTACGTATCAGCGTAGCTACTTCCTCCGAAAAAAAACATCTGGAGATACTGGAAGAATTAGGTACGCTCGGTTTCCCTAAACAGATGGTGAATGATACACGGGAAAACGGAGTCGGACATTTGTCCGAGTCAATCATGTTCCACGGAATCACTGTTCTTATCCTCTCACTCCGCCCTTCAGAGGATAAAAAATATCGCTTCCAGGTAACCAGAGAATATTAACTGGTACTCACAGAACTTCACATCGCCTCCCATATTAAATGCATATTATCATCTACAAAAAAATGACGAAGAAAATACGCCCGGGATTCCCCCTCCGATCGGCGTGCTTATTGCTCTTTGCGCTCTTCTTCAATACTAAATCTTCAAGTCAGACCTTAGACATGATTAAATCTTCAAGTCAGACCTTAGACGCGCTGGGATTAGAGTTCTATCTCGAATGGAGAGGAAATCCATCCGAAAAAATATTACTGCCTATTTACTGGCGTTCATCCGGCTCAATACTGGATCGCCTGTACCAAGGCCCGGTGAATGGAACTTTACTAGGTGGTAAGTGTAAGATCTTTTACCCGGGGGGATATTTTGAAGGAACCATTAAGCCTTTGAACCTCGCCACAGTTTTCCCTGCAGATTTACCGACATTTCGTTTGAAACACATTCCAGCCAATTCGGTAGAGGTAATCGAAGGAGGATTTTTCTACGAGCTTAATGATAAAAAAGTTGAAAGAAAAATCAAAAACTGTAACCTGGCCAAGTGTCTTACCAAAGAAGATATGGAGAACGGAAAAGTCCAGACACTTGATATAGACAATCTCCTGGAAATACATAAAAACATTATCGCAGTCAAAATATACAAGGAAACTGCTGTTTTAAAAAAAATAGATAAGAGGGTACGGTGGCTTTACCATCTGACGGGCAATTCCTGGACCGTGCAGCTATCTAATAAATTCCCCGAAAGTGTATTTGAGAAAATTGCGGAAAAGTATTCTAAGAAAAAAGGAGTAAAATATCACGTAAAAGAATACACCAGTTTGCCGTCAAAGATCACCTTTGCCCATTTGGTTTCCTCCGACGATCTGCCATCCTATACGCGTCGTAGTGAGAATGAGCAGGAAGTTCTCGATGAAAGAGCAAATTACAAACAAAGACACCCCTTCTACGAACCGGAGCAATTAAAATCATTGGGCATAGATCAAACGAAAATGGATGAACTGGTTTCGGTCCTGCGTCAAAAATCCAAAACCTCTGATATGCTTTCTGACCGCAGGCTCTCTTCATCTGGCTCGAATTCTCTGATTTCGGAATATCCTTATGCTTATTTCGGCAACGCAAGTATCAGGCTGATTGATGAAAAAGACTCGGAAATAGGTTCCTACAGCTATATATATGATCACGAACCCCAGATAAGAAACAGAATGTATTATGAAAAATCGCTGGTTGCCAATGTCGTCACTGAAAAAAAAGTGAGCCGGTATGAGGTTTATTGTGATAACAAGAAGGTAGGTTCGTCCGAACTCGTGAGAAGTACAAACAAAACCAGCTATGAAAACGCCAATATGATCGGGACTCTGCTGGGAAGTGTTGGCCGGGCTGTCCTGGATAATATTAAAATCAGCAGCTTTGAAGCAGAACTGCTGCACGATACACAGATAAACAAATGCTATTATGAACTCGCGCCAAAGTACAAGAATGCAAAAACTGCGGCGTCACTTTATGATAGCGCAATCAAAAGCATAGCGGAACGCGAATATGGACAGGCTTTCAGTTTTTTGGATGCGGCTTTATCAATCGAAAATGACAACGAACAATTTGTTGAGCAGATCGCAAGGATACTCCATAAAGCCAACCTATTTGACTATGCGCTCTCCTACTATCAACTGCTGCTGAAAATTAGAAAGTCGAAAGACCTGCCATTGGCCGAAACATATAGGGAAACAGCAGTGGCGGCGGCTAAAGCGGCGTCAAGTAAAAACAACCGGCTACTTACCGGATACATCTATGATGAACAGGTTTTGGGTTATCTCGTCAAAGCTTCGTCTCATGGAGATGAATTCTCACTGAGTTTACTGCAGTCTGGAAAAGGAAGTGCGCAAATAGTGGATGAACTACGTAATCAAGTTACCAAATGAAAAAGAATCTGGTAATGTTCCTGCTGATGGCTACAAATGCTGCCTACTCTCAAATAGCATCTCCCCCCATCAAAATAGATGAGATTGCCCATTGTCTGAATAACGGGTTCTTTAAATCAGGTTTTTCTTCTGTTTTTTCTTCCCTTATTTCTGAAAAAAAGGAACGGAAATATTGCTTCGGTTACCTGTATGCTCAGGATAGTGTAAACTACCTGGAAGATCTGTCCTTAGGATATTACGTCTTTTCCG
>CAZAVR010000356.1:0-3563 GCA_964488435.1 uncultured Cytophagales bacterium
CTGCAAGTTTTATCGGTACAAGCTCGCCACGTTTCTACTCCACCTATGCACCGGAACACCCACGGGAAAACTTTGCGCAGATATTCATCAACACCTCCAGCAAAGATGCGACGGCAGAAATGATAGACGAGTATGTGCAGAAGTTTAACAATTACCTGCCAAACGGTTATGTTCGGGTCAGGCAGCTAAGCAAGAAACAGCAGCCCGCACCGATTGAAATCCGTGTGATTGGTAAGGATATGATCGAACAAAAAAAAGTAGCCAAACAGGTTGCAACTTTATTAGAAAATACAAAAGGTTCTAATTGGGTGCGTACCGATTATCAGAATGACTATGTAGGGCTGAAAGCAGTGGTTAAAGAAGATGTAGCCCTACGTTTGGGAGTTACCAAAGCGCAGATAGCACAGGCATTGGGAGCCAAGATAAAAGGCTACCCGGTATCGCAGATGTGGGAGGGCAACAAAGCCATCGACATTGTTTTGCGTACAGACGAAAGCGACAGGGAAAATCTGGATGCTTTGGGCAATATGTACATCAATTCAACATTCGGTGCTAAGGTTCCTTTGAAGCAGGTGGTAGATTTACAACCGTCCTGGCAAACCGGGGCTATTGTACACCGTAACGGGCTAAGAACCTTAACCGTTTCTTCCGAAGCGCAGTTGGGCAGAAAACCCGCAGAAGTATTTGCAGAAGTACAGCCTAAAATTGACAGCCTGAAACTGCCGAAAGGCATTAAGATTGCCTACGGCGGCGAGTATGAGGATGGACTGGAAAGCGGTCCCAAAATGGGAAAGGCTTTTATGATAAGTTTCGTGCTCATCTTCCTTGTCCTGTTATTCCAGTTCAAGCGTGTGGGTAAGGTATTAATTGTACTGGCTTCGTTCCCCTTGAGTTTACTGGGTGCAATGTTAGGTTTGTTAATGACAGGTTACGAGTTCGGGTTTATGGCAATAATCGGTATTACGGCTTTACTGGGTATCGTAGTCCGCAACGGGATTATCCTTGTGGATTATGCAGATGAACTGGTAAGGGAGCACGGTCATACTATTAGAGAAGCAGCCATGTTTGCCGCCAAACGAAGAATGCGCCCAATTTTCCTCACCTCTATGGCTGCAGCAATCGGTTTGATACCGTTAATGGCGAGTGGCTCGCCGGAATGGGGACCGATTTCAAGTACAATTTCCATTGGTATTCTGGTATCAATGATTACAACACTATTCATCGTTCCGGTATTGTACGGCAGGTTTGTAAAACCATCGAAGAAAACTTTGAACAAGGAAATACATGAGAAGTATGATTTTCATCACGAGAATTAATCGCCAAAAAAAATATGTTACTAAGAGAATATAGAACCTTTGTAAAGGTTTTTGTTTATGCCTTTGCTGTTTTACAAGGCACGGGAAACCTGTTTGCTCAACGCCAGCTGACACTTGCAGAAAGCACAGAACTGGCTTTAAAAAACAACAACAGGATTGGAATAGCTCAAGAAGATGTAACTGCCGCCAAATTGGAGAAACTTATTGCCGAAGTAGCGGGCAGACCAAAATTGGATGCTTCTGCCACCGCATTTTATTTCGGCAAGCCGTTAAACACTATGTTTCCTGAATATGGTTTAGCTCCTATGATAAACATTACCCAACCGATTTACACGGGAGGCAAGATTAAATACGGGAAGCAAATGGCAGAAAGCAATATTGAAATGAGCAATGCCGGGCAGCGATTGGTTGAAGAGGAAGTATTATTCGCCACCGAAACCGCCTACTGGCTTGTAGTATTGGCGAAAGAGGAAATCAAATTGGAGCAGCGAGTAAAAAAGCAACTGGCTTCGCATTACACATCCCTGGACAATCAGTTTGCAGCAGGCTTGATTTATAAAAATGATGTATTGAGGGCCAAGGTGCTCCAAAATGAAAATGAAGCTCGCTTACAGACAGCAGAAAACAAACTAGTCCTCACGAAGAGAAGGCTAAGCCAGTTAATCGGCATAGAAGACCAAATAGATATAGACGTGGCTGATACGTTGAGCATAGGTACATTTTCAAAACTGGGCGGGTTGGAAAATGTCGATGCGGTACGACCGGAAATTGATTTGGCGACTAGTGGAATTAAGATGAGTGAGCTTACCAAAAGTATGCTTGAAGCCGACATGAAACCATCGCTAGGCTTATCGCTGAACGGGGTAGCTGCTCTTGGTAAACAAGGTATCAACTTTGGCGACCCGACCAAAAACCATATGCTCACCTACTTCGGTATGCTAAGCGTTAAAATCCCCGTATTAGACTGGGGCATCAAAAAGGGAAGAGTTAAAAAGCAGGAAGCAACTATTCGTACGGCAGAATATCGACTGAAAGAACTGAAAAGTCAAATCAATGTAGAGTTAGAGCAAGCTACGCTTGATCTGCAATTACAGGCAAAAAATATAGATTTAATGCAGGCTTCATTGATTGAAGCAGACGAAAATCTGAAATTGAGCAACGACCGTTTCAAAGCCGGAACCATTACGGGAGAAGATGTACTGATAGCGGAAACACTTTGGCAAAGAGCATACAGTAGTATAATCGATGCAAAGGTTCGGTGTAAAATTGCAGACGCAGTATATCGAAAAGCAACAGGGCAAATGAAATAGTATCATCTATGATATAATATTTGCTGATTCAAAAATAGCAGAGGTACATATAAGCCTCTGCTATTTTTGAATTAAATTAGTAAGGACAACTAAAGCAGGCAAAAATGGGAAGCAGGCAACACCCTTCCAATTGAGATTGACATCACCTGCTACAGTACACGTTACCCTAGTATCCGGAGTATGATTAGTTATAAGTTTTTAGGTGTTTATCATGCTACTACAACCTCTTTTATGAGATAAACATCTATAACACTGCGTAAAAGTTCTATTGTATTGTGTGCTGCGCAGTTCTGACTTAGAAAGAACACCGACGATCTCAAGCATGCTAAATTGGTCTGTATTGATAATTGCCTGCAGAAAATCCGGACCTACTTTCTGCGATAATAGTTTAGTGTCACTCTTTGGGCATTTGCTCTTTCACTCAACGTGTAAAAACCCTTTGCATCGAGACCGAAACAAATACCTTCTCCTTGTGGTTCAAGTTCTACCGGCAGCTCTCGGGTAGCTTTTCTACTTAGTGATTGTGCTACAGTTTCATCTTTTGAGCGCTTCCAATAGTAAACGCCAAGATACGTCCTAATGATTATCTCTGAACCGTCGGTAGAAATGTCGCCCCCCGTGGCGACCCCAACACCAGGAATAATTCCTAGCCTCTCTGCAGTCATCACCTCGTCAGTTGACTGAGGAAAAGCTAATCTATAAATAGCAGCAGTGGTTTCTTTTGAGACAATGAAAATATCCCTCGTCACTGGGTCCAGCAGGAGAGTTTCCGAGTCTCGTGGGCCATCCTCATAGCGAAACTGAATTCTCTCCAATAATTTGCCATCAAAATGACTACCGGCGTCTCTTATTTCCGGGACCCTGTAGATTGTGCACACCTCTCTCATCGGCCGGTTGTTATTGCCAATATCACCAATATAAAGAAAAAAAGAGTCAG
>CAZAVR010000356.1:3573-4878 GCA_964488435.1 uncultured Cytophagales bacterium
GCGGTAGTACCCCGGCCGCAGGCAATGTCCTCCCAGTCGTGATTGACAGCACCAGGTACCGTAAATTCCCTGATTGAACTGTCGTCGCGGCTTAATAGATAAACAGAGGCAGGTTGTCCAGAGTCCTGAAGTGTCCATAAATATCCTCCGAATCGAGCACTAGCTGCAATTCCCGAAGCTTCGTCGATAATTCCAGGTTCGATCCCGCCCTTTAAAGGCGTTTTTTCAAAAAAATCGGATTGATTAATATTGGGGTTATTAGGATCACACGAGGAAATAAGCCCTGCACAAAGCAATGTGAAATACAAGGCTGGAAAAAGTAAATTATTCTTCTTTTGGCTCATAAGGAGCTTTTTATCAGTTCTCCGGGTAACGCCCCACATATCACGAAATAGCTTTCAAACACCAAAAATGACGTTTCGGGTCATCAAAACTAGTTATCTGCTGGCTACTTCCTTTCTTAGGTCGTAAAAAAAACAGATAAATGCAACCCAATTGCGTGGAATAATCCTGTACATTTGAGGCGCTTATGAAATGGTTTTCCAAAATAATCGCGCTTTATTTGCTGGTAATCCTGGGAATACCTTGTAGCGATGGCATGGCTGAAACCATCGAGTATGACGCTAAGGTGGGTATTGTAGAAGATCACTCGCATGAAGACTCAGACCACTGTACACCTTTTTGTCACTGCAGGTGTTGCGGATTTTCTTCGATTGCGCTAAACTTTCACGTTACTAAATTTGATCCTATTGTACAGAGCTTCGTTCTAAAAAAGACGTTCTCTATACAAAACCCCTCTTTTGTATCCAGTTATTTTGAGGATATCTGGCAACCCCCTCAACTCAACGTCTAACGGGCACTTTTGTAACCGCTAGTCTTTAAAGCGGTCAATTCCGTTCTTTTTTCTCGTAGCAACTCCTGGTTCTAAACTTAGGTTTGTTCACGACGAAATCACTTTTCCTATTTCTTGTATTATCTGCGCTGCTTGGTCTCTGCATTTTGAGATAAATGCCGGTGCAGGTATGTATCCAACCGTATCATACCCGTGTTAGATCAAATTATCAAATTCAGCATTAAGAATAAGATCTTTATCGGTCTTATGACCGTACTGCTTATCATTTGGGGAGCCTGGAGCGCAACCCGGCTCCCTATAGACGCTGTACCGGATATCACCAACAACCAGGTACAGGTTTTTACTTCCTGTCCGACGCTGGCTGGTCAGGAAGTCGAACAACTGGTTACTTTTCCTATTGAGCTGCCCACCAAAGCTGTTGACTTCCGCGATGCCGGGCGTGCCATAAAGCT
>CAZAVR010000357.1:0-4867 GCA_964488435.1 uncultured Cytophagales bacterium
TGTTTCACAGGAAAAAGGTTTACTATGTCATGGTGCTGATCATCCTGGTTTCAGCTTATGGAATGACCAAAATTCAGGTAATTGGCTTTGTCGTAGATGACCTTCCCAAAAATGATCCTGTGTACCAGGATTTGCATTTTTTCGAAAAAAACTTCCATGGTGTATTGCCGTTCGAAATCATGATCGACACCAAAAAGCCGGACGGTGTGCTGGGCGGCGGCGGAAATGTGCTCTATAAAATAAAGGCGCTTCAAACTGAAATGGAGAAATTTGACGAATTCTCCAAACCCATTTCAATCGTTGAGGCAACTCGCTTTCTTTACCAGGGTTACAGGGGCGGAGACGCCAGGTACTACGTCTTGCCCGGTGCCACGGAGCTTTCCAAAATTGCCCCCTATCTTCAGAATAACGAAAGCGGAGAGGCGTCCAAGCAGGTTCAATCATTCCTCAATGAAGACAAAAGCATCACGCGTGTGAGCTACCAGATGGCTGATGTAGGCTCGGTGCGCATCAAAGAGCTTCTTGCACAGATTCAACCCAAGGTAGATTCCATTTTCAATCCGTCAGAATTCAAAGTAAGC
This sequence comes from uncultured Cytophagales bacterium, assembly GCA_964488435.1. Lineage (GTDB taxonomy): Bacteria > Bacteroidota > Bacteroidia > Cytophagales > Spirosomataceae > JBEBSO01. Next base: position 582 of record CAZAVR010000357.1, read on the forward strand.
CTGACAGGCCACAGTCTGGTCTTTCTAAAAAGTAATGACTACCTCTTGGGCAACCTGTACGAGAGCCTTGTTATAGCAATTATACTTATCGCACTGGTGGGCATGGTCCTGTTCCGCTCCGTTCCCATTATACTGTTATCAAAACTGCCCTGTCTCATTCCGCTGGCGCTGACTGCCGGCATTATGGGATTCCTCGGGATTCCTTTCAAACCGTCTACTATTCTGATTTTCAGTATCACTTTTGGAATCGCCTCTGACGGCACGGTTTATTTCCTGACTCGATACCGGCAGGAACTGGCAAAAAAAGGAATCACTGCCGCACAGGCCATTTCCAATTCCATATTCGGAACCGGACACAGCATGATCTATACAGCAGTGATTCTGTTTTGCGGGTTTGCCATATTCGCAGCATCAAGTTTTGGAGGAACCAAAGCCATGGGAGTTATGGTTTCCATCACACTGCTTATTGCCATGTGTACGAATCTTATCCTTCTCCCCTCTCTGATGCTTTCCGTTGCCCGCAGACGAGGAAAAGAAACCGATCAGCACTGAGAAACGATCAGTCAGGTATATTGAATATTGACTTTGCCTCATCGTAAGTAAGGCTCGCATAAGTTGTGCGCGCAGCCGCCTGCCCGCCGGGAATCAGCACGTAGCGAAACTGTCCGGCCGTCGGCGTCAAAACACCCTTGGGCTCAATAGAAGTATACCATACTTTAACAGAACCGGACAGCAAGCTCAAATCGTAAATAACCTGCGTGCCGCCCACATAGTGGTAAGGCAGCTGTCTCACCTGGTTGTTGTCTCCCGAGAGCCTTGCATAAACCAACACCACACCCTTCTCGATAATTTCAGTGGTGAGGCCAGGTGCAGAAATGGTAAAGGAATGTTTCTTAATTCCGTCTATCTCTGTAACCACCCAATTTCCGCTGGCATTTTTCCAGTCAGAATAGATCACATTTGCGGTCCCCGCGTCTCCTTTGTCGCCTTTGTCTCCTTTGGGACCTTGCGCACCAATTCCGTCTTCTCCAGCCGGACCTGCAGGTCCCTCACACGCACCGAGCCCCAACATGACAGAAACCAGAAGCGTTACCATCATACTTAACTTCGCTTTTTTCATAAAATCGTTTTTTGAAAAGATCTCTTAAAATTTGCCCCGAATTTCATGATTCGGTAAGACAATAGCAAAAAATGTAGGATATTTGAACCGGACTAACCATATTTTGCCTGACTATGCCGGAAAAGAAACTATTCCTGTTGGATGCTATGGCGCTAATCTACCGTGCTCATTTTGCATTTATAAAAGCGCCCAGAATCACTTCCAAAGGTTTAAATACAAGTGCTGCATTCGGATTTACCAATACGGTACTGGAAGTCCTCAACAAAGAAAAACCCACACATATCGGGGTGGCATTTGATACAGCCGCCCCTACTTTCAGACATGTTCAATTCGAAGCCTACAAAGCACAAAGAGAGGCGCAGCCTGAGGATATTACCATTGCCATACCCTATTGCATAAAACTCATCAAAGCCCTCAATATACCCTGTCTGCTGCTCGACGGCTTTGAGGCTGACGATGTGATAGGCACGGTTGCCAAGAAAGCAGCAAAGGAAGATTTTGAAGTATTTATGATGACGCCCGACAAAGACTACGGTCAGCTCGTGGAAGAACATATCTATATGTATAAACCTGCCTTTCTGGGTAAGGGAGTGGACGTTCTGGGCATTCCGGAAGTACTCGCCAAATGGCAGATCAAAAGAATAGACCAGGTGATCGACATTCTCGGACTGATGGGCGACTCCGTTGACAATATCCCGGGCATACCCGGTGTGGGAGAAAAAACAGCCCAAAAACTCATTGAGGAATATGATAGTATCGAAAACCTGATCGTAAATGCCGGTGCCATCAAAGGTAAGCTGGGAGAAAAAGTAGCTCAATATGCTGAGCAGGCTCTCCTGTGCAAGCATTTGGCGACCATCGACATTAACGTCCCGATCGAGTTCAATTTTGATGACCTGAAGGTATCGCCGCCCAACAAGGAACTAATTACAAGCCTCTTCGATGAACTTGAGTTCCGAACCCTAAAAAAACGTGTATTAGGAGACGACGATCTGGCTCCGGAATTTAAAATAAAGTCTCCCGCCGCTTCCAGGGCGCCAGCCAACCAGCTGGATATTTTCGGTGCCTCCACCCCGGTATCAGCAGAAAAGACGGGACAGGATATTTTGCAAAGTAACGGAGCTCCATTCACCGCAGAGTCCGAAAACGCGGATGAACCCGAAGCAACATTTGTTCCAAGGAAAACAATAGACAATACCCTGCATCATTATCATCTGGCAGACACAAGTGAGACCAGAAAAAGCCTCGCAGCTTATCTTAGTTTGCAGGATGCATTCTGCTTCGATACCGAAACCACTTCCGTCAATGCACTTGAGGCGGAGCTCGTAGGGCTTTCCTTTTCTTATGTCGAACGCGAAGCCTTTTATGTTCCTGTACCCCCCCGACAAAGAATCAGCAGATCAGATCCTCGCCGAAAATGAGCAGATCGAAAAAATTGCCCAGAACATCAAATATGACGTACAGGTACTCAACAACTACGGTATAGAGGTAAAAGGTAAACTGTCCGATACGATGCTCGCCCATTATATCCTTGAACCCGACAAGCGCCACGGAATGGATCTCATGGCGGGACATTATCTCAACTACGACCCCGTTTCCATTGAAGAGCTGATCGGTAAGAAAGGACTGAAACAGGGCAATATGAGAGATATACCGGTCAGTGAAGTAGCCGAATATGCCGCTGAAGATGCCGACATTACTTTGCAGCTTTACCGCAGACTCATTCCTGAACTGGAAAATAACCAACAGAAAAAACTCTTCGATCAGGTTGAAATGCCGCTTGTGAGGGTACTCGGCGCCATGGAAGCGGAAGGAATCAGGGTAGATCACCAGGCCCTGAAGGAAATGTCGGCAGGTCTTGAAAATGACATCAGACTGTTTGAACAAGATATATACAGCATCGCGGGAACGATTTTCAACCTCAATTCCCCCAAGCAGCTTGGGGAGGTGTTGTTTGAAAAGATGCAGCTCATCAAAAATCCAAAAAAAACCAAAACAGGACAGTATGCCACAGGAGAAGACATTCTTTCCGACTTGGAAAACGAGCACGAGATTGCCCGCAAAATACTGGATTACAGGGAACTGCAGAAATTAAAGTCTACCTATGTGGATGCACTTCCCCTGATGATCAATCCCCGTACCGGCCGCATCCACACATCCTTCAACCAGGCTGTGGCAGCAACAGGTCGCTTAAGTTCAAACAACCCCAATCTTCAGAACATCCCCATAAGAACAGCCAGGGGACGTGAAATCAGGAGAGCATTTGTTCCGGTTAGCGACGACTACCTGATACTCTCTGCCGATTATTCTCAGGTGGAGCTCCGGATCATGGCTGCCTTCAGCCTCGATGAAACCATGCTGGAGGCTTTCAATCAAAGCCAGGACATCCACGCCAGTACAGCCAGCAAAGTATTCAAAGTGCCTCTGGCCGAGGTTACTTCCGAAATGAGACGACGTTCAAAAATGGTCAACTTCGGGATCATTTATGGCATATCCGCTTTTGGCCTCGGGCAGCGGCTGGGCATTCCGCGTAGCGAAGCTGCGGAAATCATAAAATCCTACTTTGATCAGTTCCCGTCTGTGAAGTCTTACATGGATAACGTCATCAACCAGGCCCGGGAAAAAGGATATACCGAAACGATACTCGGCAGACGCCGCTACCTGCCTGACATCAATTCACGCAACCAGACCAACCGCGGCTTCGCCGAACGAAACGCCATCAATGCGCCCATCCAGGGTTCGGCAGCCGATATGATCAAGGTAGCCATGATCAATATTCATGATTTTCTGAAAAAAGAAAAGCTTCGAACGAAGATGCTGCTGCAGGTCCATGACGAACTCGTCTTCGATGTTCACAAAGACGAGATAGAGATCGTGAAAAGTAAAGTAGATGAATTGATGCGCACCGCTATTCCTCTACCCGTTAAAATTGAAACCGGGATCGGAATCGGGACCAACTGGCTTGAAGCCCATTAAACACAAACCAGGCTATAGATATGAAAATCACATCCGCGGAACTCCGGAACCAGTCCTTTGAGAAAGGATTCAGAGGATACAGTGTGGAAAGTGTCGACGAGTTTCTCAACACGCTTTCCCTGGAATGGGAAAGAATGTCCAATGAAAACAAAATGCTCAAAATGCAGCTTGAGATCGCAGAAAAAGAACT
>CAZAVR010000358.1:0-4861 GCA_964488435.1 uncultured Cytophagales bacterium
ACAGGAAAAAAAAAGTATATCAGATGAAATAGCTTTGCTGAAAGCCTGGCTTATTTGTAACTCAATATCAAATCTTATTGCAGAAGATGCAATTAAAGACATAGCATATACTAGAGATGGTTCAACAAACAGCGAAGATGCTCTTAAAGCTATGCTAGTGAATGAAGCTGATCAATATGAATTTATCGGTCAAAAGGATATAATATACCAAGCTTTGCTAGCCAACGATTTCTTTAATTTTATGAAAGAAAATGTCGAAACTAGTCCACACTATTATAACTTTCTAGAGAGGAAAAAAGTCAAGTCTCATAACGAATATCTGCGAAATGTTATTTTAACCTGCGTCGACGGGTATAATAATAAGACGTTTGGTTTTGGACTCGGAGAGAAAGAAGATAGCCTTTCGGATTTTTTTAATTCTATATCTATCGATATTTCTATATCTGTTGATGATATTCGAACAAATTTCAAAGAATATGATCCGGACCATAGACGTTTCAGAGAATATCCACTTGTAAGGGGAATGAAGGGCGAATACTATCCATTATATAACAACTTCCTTATTGACAAAATCTATCAGGGGTTGATATTTGACTTTTACAAACACTCTACGATTAGAGAGATCTTTAAAACTCTTCCAGATTTTTTGAATTTTTTAGGTAATTTTGCTGAGTCAATATTATTTCATAATCATATTGACAAATGCTTCCCCTTGAGGAAGTGGATCGTTAGAAGACGAGGAGATAGGACCAGCTCAATTGAATATTCGGATTTTTATTTAAGAGATGGGAATACGGTTTTCTTATTTGAGTTTAAAAATAGTCTTATAAACTCCTCTGTAAAACACTCGAGAGATTTTCCTAAAATAAAGGAAGAGATTTTTAAGAAGATGGTAAACAACGAAAAGGGCAAGAAAAAGGGAATAACGCAGCTATTGAGTGTTGTACACCAGACAGTTTCAATCGGTTTTGAATTTGACAAGCAGATTTCAAAAGCAGGTCGGCTAAATGTCTTTCCAATCATAGTCTATACCGATGACTTCTTTTCATTAATTGGGGTACAGTACCTTATTCGTGAGGAATTTCAACGAATTGTTACAGGGAGTCCGCTAAAGCGACATCGTGTAAACGACATAATTATGATTCATTTGAAAGATATTATAGATATCAAATATCAAGTAACTTTGGGGAAGACCTCTTTTAAGAACATCATATCAGAATATAAGGAACGTAGAAAGGGAAAACTGAGAAAGAAGGACAGAAGTATAGATGATGTTATTGATAAGTATGTTAGCTTTCGAATTTTAATGAGAGATCAGATACAATCCTATTCCGACCGGCAGGAGATAGCTAATCAATTGAAAAATATATTAAGCGAAGATATCGACGTAGGGGAATAGAGAGAGGACTTTCATGCTTATTATTGCTTTTGTGTTGACATAAGGACACTACTATCTCTATTTGTTTGGTCTTGCATAGGAAAGTTTATTTTGGCTTTCCTGCTGCGAGTATATAGCTGCAGATATTTTGCTAGTGATAGAGCAAAATAGGATGTCACCGGATTTATTACTCTTCATTTGGAATATATGACAGTCTTTATTGTTGATCTCTAAAGGTATCTCCCGCCGCACGAGTTCCGAGTGCGAATCGGCGGGAGGGTCCCGCAGGGCCAGATTGCCGTTGTATCACCAGCGGAGCGTGATACAACGGTACATCTGGCCAAACACGGCCAAGGCAGGTGTTTGCCGACTTAGTGAAGGCATACTTGAAAGGAATTCTAAATGCCTATCGAGGCAGAGGAATTATTAATCGGCATAAAAGGAGATTTTTACAATGGTACTTTTTAGACATAGTATCATATATTATCTTGGGTTCTCCGAAAGCTACTTCTTAATAGTCCGGTACGACTTCGTTAAAAAAATGGACAATCAGACGATATTGGTATCTTATTCGCTATACACAAATAAAGGCGTGTTTGCGCTTATGTTGGGCTCGGGAATTTCCAGAAGTTCCGGTATTATGACCGGCTGGGATATTACGCTTGATTTAATACGAAAGATTGCGGCCCTTCACAAGCAGGATGCCGGGATTTTACCGGCGGAATGGTACAGGCAATTTTTTAATAAGGAACCTGACTATTCAGATATCCTGGAGAGTTTAACCAGGACATCCGAGGAGAGACTAAATCTTCTCAGGCCTTATTTTGAACCTTCAAATGAAGAGCTGGAAGAAGGTGTAAAAGTACCGACGGCTGCCCACCAGCAGATCGCCTGGCTGGTTAAAGAGGGTTATGTTAAGGTCGTCGTTACAACCAATTTCGACAGGCTGCTTGAAAATGCGCTTTCCAATATAGGGGTTGAGCCTCGGGTTATCAGCAGCGCTGACCATTTGGATGGCTCGTTACCCCTGGTTCACAGCCCGGCTACAATCCTAAAAATTAATGGAGATTACCTGGATACAAAATTTTTAAACATCAAGAGTGAGCTGGACAGCTATGACCCCAGGCTGGTCGATCAGTTGAAATTTATATTTGAAAATTATGGTCTGATCACCTGTGGTTGGTCAGCCCAATGGGACTCCGCACTTGTTGATAGCTTAAGGTCTACCGGCAAATTTCGATTTTCCAGTTATTTTACTTACCTGTCCGAACCTACCCAAGCCTTGAAACAGATATCTGATGCCAGGCTGGGAAAACTAGTAAAGATTAGTGATGCAGACGATTTCTTTAAGGAGATTGGCGAGAATATAGCGTCTTTAAAGCGGAGTGAGGTTCATCCGTTTACAGAGCAGATCCTAAAATCAAGGGTAAAGAAATATCTTTCCAAAAATGAATATGACATCAGCCTACATGATTTATATGGCCAGGTAATGGAGGACTTTTGTCTTAAATTGGAGAATTACCCACAAAGGTTATCCAAACCGGACCTCGATATTTGCATGGAGGATTTTCGATCTGTTGTTCTGGCTACGGTCCAGACTGCATACTGGGCGGAGAAAAGACACTACTCATTGCTTCTGAATGGATTGAAACGTGTTCTTTCCGCACGTGCACTAAGCTTTTATAATACTGACCTCAGGAAGTTTCCAGCTCTTGTTTTACGGTACGTCATTGGCATCGCCGCCCTGGCCCGGGAAAATTTCAGGTTGTTGGCTCTTCTCTGTAATCTTCGTGTGAGGAATTCCCCTACTGTCCTCAATCCTACGCTGCCTTTTACCCAGTTGACCAATCAATGGAATATATTGGATAAAGCTACCCTTAATACTTTAATGGGTACCCGATATCATATGCCTCAAAGCAAGCTGGTGTCGGACTACCTGAGGCCTTTCTTCAATGATATTTTGGCAGATACACAGGAGTTTAAATTCACTTTTGAACTCTATGAGCTGATCACCTGCCTGAATCAAATCGAGCGAACTACCGATTACGGTTTTCCGGAAGGAAGCTATCTGCTTGATAACGATAAGCACGCTTATCATGAATTTGTCAGGCTTGTGAATGTGGGAGATTCCTCCCCTATTTTCACAGAGCAATTATCTTCCAGGCAGGCTGACCTTATTACTATGCTCAATGATCATTTTAATAGAGGTACCGAAAGGTTCTATTAATCTATTCTGTCTATTTTACGTTTTTGAATCAGGTCAGGCAACCTCAATTTATGAATGTCTGTACGCCGGTAAGCCCCTTTCAAAGAGGCTTACCGGCGTGTGGAAACGACACCGGTGTTACCAACTCCTTTCGCTATCGTTATCGGGAGATCTGTCGCCACGTCAAGGCGTGCGATCTGGCTAAAAATTTGTATTCATGATCCTATCCTTTTATAATTGATCTTTTAATATTGCGGTTGTAGTTGATTTTGTATCTATTGGATTGAATGCTACCTTCCAAAATGTTACGGGCCTGACAGGCGTCCTAATCGTCGGATGCTGACATATCCAGATAATAAAACCTTTCAAATTGTTTTTCGATCTGACCGATTATACTGAATGATTTGTATTCAGTTTTATTGGTAAGGTTGCTCATTTTCAAATAGCTTGCTATTCGTACCTGATCTTTAAAACCCTTTCTATCCCAAACAGTAGCCGAATGGCTAGTTGTAGCTTGGCATTACAATTCGTCTTTTGGGAATATTCGATCAGGCAGTGCATTGTGAAGATTACATTGATTCCGTCGAAAAACTGATCAGAGAACCAGCGTCTTTTTTTGAAAAGCTGGCTTTTGTACTTGGTAATATACTCATCCGTATTTTTGACGAGAGTGTACCATAGATCGGCGTTCATCACCTCATTTGGAATCCATTTCTGGCGAAACTCGGATTCATTTTCAAGGAAATACTCACACTGATACTTTATGTACAGCTGAATATTTTCCAGTTCCTCAGGAAAAAGTTTGCATAGCAGCTCTCCCTTATCCACGTTGTCCATTTCTTTTAAGGCTTTCATGATCTTTTTTTTAAGCAGCCGCCGGAATCGGCGGCTGCCGAATGGTGTTAATTGAGACTATTGAATATATCGGCGCCATAGCGGGCGTATCCGGCGCAAAGGTCAAATGCCTTTTGGGCGCGTTTGGCTGCGGTGCCGCCTAGCATGATCGAACGGACCTTCTTTTCATCGTCCTTGTAGGTACGCACGTTTTGGAAATATCCCGTCACGGCATTGAAAACACTAAACAGCGTACCGGCCGTGGTTTCGGTCTGTTGGGTATCGCTCATGAGCGCGTAAGCGAACGTATCCTCACATTGGTTGCGGTAAACAGCCGAAAGCTCCTCGTAACGTCCTTCCTGAATGCTGGCTAATACATCATCATGGGAGGAAAACGTCATGCGGATCAGCATTTGGAGGTCATGGTCAGGAACTTTTATTTT
>CAZAVR010000359.1:0-4844 GCA_964488435.1 uncultured Cytophagales bacterium
AGCCGGAAGAGACAGATTTACCTGGACTATATCGAATCGCATTAAGTGTTTGACGATCGGGATATCCTCTATTTTAATCCTTTCTTCTTTAAGAATGGCAATCGCGCGAAGAAGAAGTATTTTGTAGTGCTTAAGCGCCTGGACGACGAGGCATTACTTGCGGCACTACCTTCGTCAAAGGATTTTGTTCCCAGCGATGCCGACGACCAGGAAGGTTGTATAGATTTGTATGCTTCCGGTTTCAATTGTTACTTGTTTGCCGCTACAACCGTTATCACGGAATGTGGCAAACGTTTCCCTCTCAAGACGTATATTTATGGACATCAGATAGAGGAGTATATGATTCAGGAGTTGAATGAGCTTTATCCGATGGAACGGGGACACTATTTTCGTTGGGGAAAAATGAATAGGAGAGTCTTTGAAGCGCTTATCGATTGCCTGAGAACTTCCAGGGTTGTTAAAAATAAATACCGAAGGAAACTGTGAATAGCGCAAGCTTTTGAGAAGGAACTTTTGTATCCTAACTGCTCCCGGAGGCTATATCACTCATCCTGCCTGAAATCTTTGCCGGGGTGATGTTGCTTATCGTGCTTTAACGTGGGTATATACGCTCCTTTAGCAGTAAGGTATTTTTGAGGAAAGGGGCGGAACCTTTTTTTCGGTAAATTGTATATAAAATTCTTATTTTTGTTTTATACGTCTCGGGGTATTTACTTCTGGTCTGACCAGAAATGTTTGAGGATGTAGCTGTTTATGGTCTGTGCTCTCTCCTTGATAAAGAGTTGCTATGAAAAATTTCAGTACCAAATTATTACTATTGCTTTTGTTATTGGGAGCAGACAGCTGCAAGAAGGATGATTTTATTCCTGTCATGACCCGTTGTACACTGGAAGGTACGGACATTAGAAATCTGCGGGGTAAAGCCGGGGTTTTGGTGTATTATGATGCTGCTCATTTCCGGGGCTATTTTATCCAAAATCATAACGTAGCTGAAGTGAGTAATTTGATGATAAAGATCTGTAATTTTCCGGAGAGTGAATTTCCGGATCTCAAACCCGGTGACAGTTTAAAGGTTAATTTTGAGGGTCGTGTGGTAGTTTTGCCTACAACCGTAGACGCTATGAATACAGATATCGAGCTTTCGGCTATCAGGGTTGTGAAGTGAATGTTGGTTTGCTTAAATCTAATCCCAACTTTTTATCGTATTGGTCTGATCAACCACTCTTGACCGCATTAGTGCTTTATCTTTAAAGCAACGGTAGATGTTGATATAGATGGATGTATCTTGCTTATCATGAAGAAAGGGCTGAATAGATACACAATTTTCATGCTCGAAGAGAGTATTTAATAGGGTCCGATCAGTATTTGAGCAGGAGTGCCCGTAGATCACAACATCAAATTTGTCGGCATCCGCGAAGTCAATTAATTCTCTATAATAGGGTGTTCTGGTATACAAAACCGACTTTATATGCTTGAAGTACTCATTGTTTTGGGCCTCAAGTATGTTTTGGCTTTCGTCCATTTCGTCTCCGTATCCGAATATTAGCGATTCGGGATCTCCGTCGGACAAATCCCCGTGTATGTATCGTATTGACGTTATGGGTTTGTGTAAGCCTTTTTCATCCATTTCATCCTGATTAATTTCGAGGTGTGTTCTAAAATTTTCCCATCGTTTTTCTTTTACCAAATATGCTTCAGCGGTAGCTGTGTAATTGAAACTGACGAAAAGTACATGATCAAGCGAGGTAGAAAATTTAGACCCTCCTATTTTTGGAATCCGTCCATATTTTCCATCTCGATGACTTGGTGAACGCCATATTTCGAGAGGTTTGGTGTAAAGTTTCGAAAGTATTTGGGGGCGATAGGCAATATTGCTATCTACATTTGAAGACAAGTAATTGTGAAGCAGGTTGATTATCTGTGATATGTCTTGATTAAGGTCCTTTATATTGTATTTTGTTTTTGAATTTTGAGATTCTTCAAATGGATTTTTACCGTTGATCAGGCGAGAAAGAACATTCTTATAGTCATTCTCGAATCCTCCCCAATCTTTGGTTGAAGCTTTTTCAAACACATATCCAAGCATTTTGTTCTTATGTGCCACCGCTACCAAATAGCTCTCTGGATTATATACATATGCAACCTCTGAGTTACTCCATTCGTAGCAAATACTGACACTTGATATATCATCCCAACGTTCTAAGGGCGTGTCAGATTTGAATTCTAATTTTAGATTTCGTTTATAGAGCCTCTCTGTTATTGGCGAAGCCGGCTTTAGATCAAATAAAGTATGCGACGGCAAGCCAGCCTTGTTTCCCCAGCTATTTAGAAATTCAATATACTCGTGTTTTAAATACTCTATGAAATTCGTATATGCAGTAGGGAATCCGTGGGCGATATCAAATCCGTTCCCAATAATGATTATTCTGTTCATGTCAAAATTTTAGAAAGGCAGGAAGTTTTTGTTACATAGTCTTCGAAGGTAATGCTGAATTTATCGAACGCCTCTTTGTCTCTCTGTGTGAATTTTTGGATCTCCTTGGGAGTGGCTTCAAATATATCCATGGTTTTTTGAGGGCTTGGTTCTGATTTTCAGTTGAATAAGTACTGTCTTATCACAATCTACTTGATAGAGTGACATCGATATTTTAATAATATTTGGCTGTTTTTTGTTGGAAATCTCAACAAGGCTTTTTATCTTTGTTTTATGAAGCATTTTTCCTCAATAACAGAGGCTTTTGACTGGTGGATAAAGAATGTATACCCTAGGTTGCCGGCAGACCGCAAAGCGGGCAGGCTTACTTATGCGTGGAGAGATTATACTCACAATCTAGGTATTTCAGAGAAGCGAATGAGAGATATTCTTAACGAACAAGGGAAGATTGAGGTGAAAACCATTGTAACATTCACCCCGAATGATTGAAAAGGCTGTTAACAATAGGCCTTTTATTTTAAGCGGTATTTGTTGAGTAGTCCAACAAAATTAGTTCTAAATAAAACCCGGAATGCTTCTGTGTCGAAACTACAGCAAACCGGGCATGTTCAACCGGGCTTACGCCCCTAAACAATTCAAACTTATGAAAAATATCCATGATCGGCAACCACAAGTGCATGAAATGCAAGGCAGTGGAGTGAACGACGGAAATCAGCGCGGAGACTTGTCGGGACTCTGCCAGTTGAGGATTCAGTGGGAGAAGGCCAATATCGAAGCGCTGGTAGACAAGATCTGTGACGAAGCGTGCCCTGCCGGCATGGCCGAACTTGTACAGGAAATGAGCTGGTGTCTGAATGTGCTGGCCGAGGAAACGGAGGTCAATGTGAGTTCTCTTTACACGCCATTGTGGCGGCTGTCGAATCTGAATCATTTGCTTGTCATGCTGTCAATTAGCAGAAGGAATGTAAAGTTGTATGAGGGAGAGATGGATCGGCTGGGGGATGTTAGATAGAGTTGGTGTAGATTTCCGGGTAATTGGAAGCGCAGATTAGAGCACAGATTGTCACGGATTGGAGACACAGACTTGCACAGATTTAATACGCAGATTGCCACAGATCTGATGCACAGATTTTTCTTTTGATTTTGTGAAATACTGTTTAGACAGGGGTAATTGGGATACTCCGGGTGCCTCAAAAAGCTAGTGACCGTCTGCTCATGAATTATATATCTTTTTATTTTTAAAAACCATTATATTTCCCTGACATAGGGTTGTCACAGCGGGCGATTATTTTTGTATCTGATAACAACAGTTGCGTATAATGATTGGATAACGGTTTCTTTGAACTCAATTGCTTATCTGCATCATCTTTTTCAGTCAAAGGCTTGAAATCACATGGAAAGAAAGGAAATAGAAACATTTGCTCCCTCCACGCCTCAGGAATGGAGACGGTGGCTCGAGGAAAATCACCAGAAGGAGGAGGCGGTATGTCTGATCATGAATAAAAAGGGCTCAGGAAAGCCCGTGATCAACTGGACTGATGCAGTGGATCATGCCCTGTGTTTTGGCTGGATAGACGGCAAAAGAAAGCCTATAGACGGAGATAGTTTTATGCAGTTTTATACCAGGCGAAAGCCCCGGGGGACCTGGTCAAAGATAAATAAGGAGAAGATCATCCGCCTGATCGACGAAGGCTTGATGACGCAGGCGGGTCTGGAGGTAATTGAAAGGGCAAAACAAAACGGTTCCTGGGAAATCCTGGACGAAATTGAAGAGATGATCATGCCGTCGGATTTGAAGGAGGCCCTTGAAAGTCGTTCCGGAGCGATGGCAAACTATACGGGCTTCAGCAGATCTTCAAAGAAAAGCATTCTTTATTGGCTTGCAAGTGCGAAACGTCCTGAAACCAGGCAGAAACGTAGGGAACAAATCGTCGACCTTGCAGCTGAGAATCTAAAACCGGTACAATTCAGATAAGGAAGCCTCTCTGGTAATGGTTCTTGCGGACATTGTTCGTCTGTAGTATCAAGTGTTTCCGACGTGGCTTGAGGAGCAGGGATAAATACAGGTGATCTATTTTGTGACCCGGTTACGGGTACATTTTATGACTTGCTCGCTTTTGAACGATAGTCGGATAGATAAGGCAGGTTGGGGACAGAGAGCCCGGCTAGAAGATCATTAAACGTATTGGAAATTTAGTTATGAAAGGAATAGCATTCTTTTATTTGGGTATTTTTATGTTACCGTTTTCTTCGGTTTCGGTAAGTACGGCTCCCGCCCGTGAGTTCTATGAAATAAAGGTGTACTATTATGATTACTCCGAGCAGGAAAAGCGGCTGGACACCTACCTGAGAGATGCCTTGTTCGCAAATGTGGTCATGTACATGAGATTAGGCATCCTCTTTCCTGATA
>CAZAVR010000360.1:0-4843 GCA_964488435.1 uncultured Cytophagales bacterium
CCCGGAACCGAGCACGTATTTGAAATGAATTTTGAAGCCCAGGTTCCGGTTCAGATCAGACGCACGGGCAGACACAACAGGGAAGACATCGACTATTCGATGGCACAATGGTATCCCAAGTTATGCGAATATGATAAAGACGGCTGGCATGCCAATCCTTATATAGGGCGCGAATTTCATGGGGTATGGGGAGACTATGACGTAAAAATCAAAATCGATGCCTCCTATGTTATCGGCGCTACCGGATATCTTCAGAATCCTGAGCAGATAGGTCATGGATATACCGAGACGCAGGTCAGGCACAAACCCGGACAAAAAATCACATGGCACTTCTCGGCACCCAATGTACACGATTTTGTCTGGGCAGCCGATCCGGATTATAAACACGATATCGTCACCGTCGACAAAGACCTCCAGCTTCATTTTTTTTATAAAACGGATACCGTAAATCACTGGAAGGAGATGCAACCCTACGCGGTTCAGTGCTTCAAAATAATGAACGAACGCTTCGGTCGTTACCCTTACAAACAATACTCTGTCATTCAGGGAGGAGACGGGGGTATGGAGTATCCTATGGCCACACTTATCCTCGGAAGAGGTAGCCTGAGAGGACTGGTAGGCGTTACTGTTCACGAAGCTATCCATAGCTGGTTTCAGCTCCTCCTGGGCAACAATGAGTCCAAATATGGCTGGATGGATGAAGGATTCACTACTTACGCTCAGAATGAGATCATGAGCCGTTTCTTTCCTGTTCCGGGAGACCCCCACAGCCTGACTTACGCCTCCTACCGGGCGCTTGTCGAATCCGGCACCGAGGAGCCCCTGACCACCCACGCTGACCACTTCAACAGCAACAGGGCCTATAGCATCGCAGCCTATTCAAAGGGCGGAGTCTTCCTCAACCAACTTCGATACATCATTGGGAACGAAACCTTTGAAAAAGGAATGAAGCGCTACTTCGAAGAATGGAAATTCAGGCACCCCGACCCCAACGATTTCAAACGGGTAATGGAAAAGGTTTCAGGTCTTGAGCTTGACTGGTATTGGGAAAACTGGATCGGTACGACCAAAACGATAGACTATGCGATTAGAGAGGTAACAGACGAGGGCAGGGGTGCGAGGGTAGTACTTAGCCGGATCGGACAGCTTCCGATGCCCCTCGACGTAGTGGTCACCTACCAGGACAATTCTGAAGAAAATTTCTATATCCCGCTTGATCTGATGCGGGGCGAAAAGACAGAGAAACTGTATACAAAAACCACCCTGCTCTCCGACTGGGGATGGACCTATCCGGAATACTCCTTTTTGCTCACACGGCCTTTGAAAGAAATAAAAACCATCGTCATAGATCCGAGCAGGAGACTTGCCGACATCAAATATAGTAACAACAGTTATCCTACCACAGTAGTGGAAACCCGGTCCTTTCCGCGATTTGAAGGTGTAAGAAAATAATGTGAGAATCTATCAGCTCAAACTCGGCATTGCTCTCTCGGTCCTGCTATGTCTGATCGTGCTCCCTATGCGGGTGTCGGACGGCGAAGGTAAAGATCTTTTTAACCTGATCACTTCCGAGCTGATGCTTTTCCTGATGTGCTTTGCATGCTGGATAACGATTATCGCTATTGAAAAAGCTAAGACACTGGACACCTGGACGCAAATTACGCTTATCATCGTCATCAATATTATCATTTCACACTTTTTCTATTTTGCGCCTACTATCTTTTTCGGAGCACCCGTCAGTATAATAAAGAACGACGTGTTAGATACCGGTGTATTACGCCTCTCCGCCCGCGGCATCCTTGTCAGTGTCGTTTTACTCCCGTTTGTCTACTACGTAGCAAAACAGAAGGAGATGCAAAAAGCCAAAATCGAAAATGAAAGACTAAAGCGGGAAAACCTGCAGGCGCACTTCAACTTTTTACAACATAAGATGAACCCTCATTTTATGTTTAATTCACTTAACGTACTGCGATCGGGGCTACATGACGAATGGGCCCGCAATTATGTGGTTCAGCTGAGTCATGTGTATCGTTACCTGCTTAAGGAAATGGACGAAAGCGGAGTGGTACCCTTGCAAAAGGAATTAGAATTTCTGCACGCATATATTCACATACTCCGGGAACGCTTCGAAGACAGCTTCCTTGTTCAGCTTGATATTGATCCTTCAGACGTTGAACGGTATAAAATTATAACAATGTCATTGCAAACCCTTATTGAGAATGCGATAAAACACAACATCGTCTCCCAGCAAAAACCCCTTAAAATTCAAATTTTCAGGCAGGGAGAATATATTGTTGTAAAAAACAATCTTCAGAAAAAAACCGGTAGTTCCGTTTCATCTGCAGGGATCGGGCTAAAAAATCTGAATGAGCGATACAAGCTTGCCGGACGTTCCGGAATCTTGATTGAGGAAGAAAAAGATGAATTTATTGTAAAAGTGCCGGTTTTTCCGGTAGGATAGAAAAGAGCAGTTCCCGGCCAGTTATTAGTATTGGCGATTGTTTGCTTAAGTTTGTTCCATTTTTAAACGGAAAAATGAGCAGGATTTTAATCATAGATGACGAGGTTAAACTCCGCGGACTAATGTCCCGTATCATCATGCTGGAAAGTGGAGGGTTTGAAGTGACGGAAGCCGGCGACTTTGCGACAGCGTTAAAGATACTTGAAAAACAGGAATTCGATGTCATCATTTGTGATGTCAAACTACCGGATGGGAACGGGGTAGACTTTATTGAAAAGATAAAGTCAAAACAGGCCCTGGCAGAAGTAATCCTGTTGACCGCATACGGAAATATAGCCGATGGAGTCGCAGCTATCAAGAAGGGGGCTTTCGATTACATCACCAAAGGGGACGACAATAAGAAAATTATCCCTTTATTATACAAGGCCACCGAAAAAGTAGGATTGGCTCGCCGCGTTCTCCAACTGGAGCGGCAAATTGGCCAGAAGTATGCCTTTAGCCCAGATTGTCGGTAAATCCAGGGCAGTCTTCGAAGCCATAGAACTGGGAAAAAGAGTGGCTCGTTCCGAAACAACCGTTTTACTTCTCGGAGAAACAGGTACAGGAAAAGAGGTATTCGCACAATCCATTCATTATGAGAGCAGCCGGAAAAGCAGGCCTTTTGTCGCTCTCAACTGTTCAGCTTTTAGCAAAGAATTGCTTGAGAGCGAATTATTCGGTCATAAAGCGGGATCATTTACCGGAGCTAGCCACGATAAGAAGGGGCTGTTCGAGGAAGCCAGTACAGGAACGATCTTTCTGGACGAAATAGGTGACATGGCTATTGATCTTCAGGCTAAATTATTAAGAGTTTTGGAAACAGGTGAGTTTTTCAGAGTGGGAGAAACCAAACCGACGAAAGTAGATGTCAGAATCGTTTCGGCTACAAACAAGGATTTACCCGAAGAAATCGATAAAGGAAGATTCAGAAGCGATCTTTACTATCGTTTATCTGTCTTTTCCATTGAACTGCCTCCACTGCGTGAACGGAAAGAAGATATTGGATTACTAGCCAGGTATTTTGCGGAAATTTATGCAGTGAAAATGGGCAGGAAGCCATTTCAATTGACGGACAACTACCTCAAATCTTTAGAAGAAAGCCATTGGAAAGGGAACATAAGGGAGTTGAAGAACGTCATCGAAAGAAGTGCTATTCTTTCCGAAGGAGAAGTACTGGATATTGAGTGTCTCCCCCATGAGCTTTTACTTTCCGGAGCAGGTAGGCCGCTTTCTGCCTTTTCGCTGCACAGTGTCGAAAAACTTCACATTCAAAAAGTGCTTCATTATACCAGGGGTAACAAATTGGAAGCAGCCCGGCTATTGGAGATCGGGGTAGCTACACTCTACCGGAAGATTGAAGAATATAAGTTGTGACATTTCTCAACTGAAGACGAGCCTATCATTTTGAGAACGAGCCTATCATTTTGATAGGCTTTTTTATTTGGCGTAACGCACTACCAAAAAATCAAAAGGCTAAAAATGAGAAACCTATGCAAACTCATCTTTCTATGGCATGTGTTTAGGATAGTCTGATGTGTTTATCGGATTAATACCTAAAAAATGAAGTATGATGACAATTATTTTAATTCTCTCCGGCCTCGCTTGCTTCGGATTTTTCTACAAATTGATCGATTTTTTTGAAAGTGCTTAATTGTTTCAGAGCAATGAAAAATAACCATCCTGAACTAGTAATCTGCCACTTTAAAAGCCATTTTATGATCTTACTACTATTCCTGGCGCTGGGTGTTTTTGCCTACATAGGATATGTTCTCCTCAGACCAGAGAAATTCTAAATTCACGAATTCCTTTTTTTTAAAACGCCGGACGGCGGCAAACAGCCATTTCTCCCTAGCAACGGGCAATCACTTTTAACATCTCCCAGATAAATAATGAACAGCGAAATTTTAGGACTCATAGTCACGTTCCTGGTGACTATACTGCTGGCCATTCCAGTTGGCCGGTACATTGCAAAGGTCTTTGCGGGTGAAAAGACTTTTCTTGATCCGCTTTTTCTGCCTATAGAACGGTTGTTCTTTCGCGCATCCGGAATTGATCCGGCCGCTGAGATGACTTGGAAACAGCATCTCGCAGCACTGCTTACTATTAACCTACTTTGGTTTATGATGAGCATGGGCGTGCTGACGAACATGGATTTACTACCATTAAACCCGGACGGTAACCCGTCGATGTCTGCTGATCTTGCTTTCAATACCTCCATTTCGTTTCTGGTGAACTGTAACCTCCAGCACTATTCGGGTGAAACCGGCGTCAGCTACCTGGGCCAGCTTTGGCTAATGTTTCTCCAGTTTGTAACTGCCGGTGTCGGCATGGCGGCTGCTGTGG
>CAZAVR010000361.1:0-4832 GCA_964488435.1 uncultured Cytophagales bacterium
GAAAGGCTGTGATCGAACCAATCATGATACCTAACCCCTGCCTGAATATACGTGCGTAAGCTTCATTGATATTGAATGCATTTCCTGCTTCGTCCGTCGCATTGATATCCAGCCAGAAATCTGCAGGAGGCAATACGGTAGCGATATAAACAACGAAAAACATGTAAACGATAAAACCCGTAGTAAGATAAGAAATCCTTTTTACGCCCCTTTTTCCGAAATACTCGTTGATGATATCGGAAGTAACAAACACGATCGGCCAGTTGACTACCCCGGCCGTCATATTGAAATCCAGCTTCTGCCCGCCGATCGGAATCTGGACAGGGAGAATTCCCAGAAGGGTTTCAACCGAGAATATCTTGGAGCCTACCATTTCTGCGATCAGCGCATTGGTTAAAAAAAGCCCGCATAGAAAAAGAAAAAGCCTTTGCTTCTTTTGTTCAAAAGTAACTTCTTTCATTACAGTAATCGGAAAGGTTTAAGGATGGGTAAAATCAGAAACTGCGAATGATCAGGTGATCAGCCAGGAGTTATGTAGCAAAGACTGATCACTTAAATGGCTGGTCCCACTGCCAGGCTAATGTTTGAACCAGCCACTGTCAGTCAGGGAAAAGACTTCTATCCAGGCCCGGAATGATTCTGAGTGCATTTTTATAGTAAAGTTTTTTGAGAACATCGTCAGGCAATCCCATACCATACATCCTCCAGAACGCATGGTACTTCTTGTGATAAGGGAAATACTCGTCCTCCGTTTCCAGCACGCGAAAATACGTAGCATATTCGGAAGGTACCCAGCTATCTTTACCAAAAAGGACCCTGTCCTGGTATTTGATAAAAAACGCCCTTGCGGCACGTGGCTGGCGCCCCAGTTCAGCGATGACCGCACCAATTTCGACAAGTGTATTCGGGAAAGCTTGCATCAGGCTATCCAGCTTTCTCAGATCATTGGCATACCAGCCCATGTGTGCATTAATAAATGTAGTACGGGGATGCTTACGGAAAACATCGTGTTGTTCAGCGATGAGCACCTCAAACGGAACGGGATCATTCGCTCCCCTACGTCGTCCCGGATGAAGTTTTAGTTCCAGCCAACGCTCGTTATACCTGTCCATAGGATCCCAGAATGAAGGGACGTCTGCCGTATGAATCAGTACCGGGATCTTGAGCTCTCCGCATTTAGCCCATACAGGATCCAGACGCGGGTCATTGACAGACACCCGTCTACCATTCTGGTCTTTGATGCCACTAAAACCGAGACTCTTGTATATTTTAAGTCCCTTGGCGCCCAACCTCACATCAGCCTCAAGCTGCTTAACCGCTTTGGCTGTCCATTCTTTATCTCCGAAACCGCTGAATTGAAGATTTGTGAATATGACAAGGCGTTTCTGATCCGCTTTTTTTACATTCTCAAATGCCTTGCTCAGGTGATTTGTTCCATCCTCCCAATCCTGCGACCATCCTCTGCCGCTCAGATTAACCATGATCCGGAGGTTCAGGGTATCCATTCTGGACAGCAGGAGACGCAAATCCTGCGTCGGCATTTGTGGCTGATGATTATGGACATCAATAAAAGGATATTTTGCCCGCTTCAAAGGATGCTCTTCTACCTTTAACGTCGAAATGGGATCATATTCTTCAAACCCCAATGGCTCGGTAATGTTCCGGTTTTGCTGCGCCTGTACAGCAAACACCGACCCCGCGCAACATAATAAAAGCAGTATTTTTGAATGCATAGTTCTTGTTTTCCTCAGTTGATCCTACTATTTCAAAGACATTTGTTTAGTTCCTGTAAATCAAAGCCACAGCCAGGGCAGATATACCCTCTCCCCTCCCTACAAATCCCATCAACTCCGAAGTAGTAGCTTTAATCGAAATACTTCCTTCATCCACCCCCATCACCTCAGACAAACATGCTTTCATAGCCGGAATGAAAGGATTCAGACGGGGCAGCTGTAAAACTACCGTCACATCCACATTTCCCATTTCATAACCTTCCTCCCTGATCATCTCCATCACCTTTGAAAGCAATATTTTACTGTCGATGCCTTTCCATCGGGGATCTTTGTCCGAAAAATGAAAACCTATGTTGCGAAGATTAGCTGCTCCCAGAAGCGCATCACAAATCACATGGCATACCACATCAGCATCAGAATGCCCCCGGGCGCCATGTGTATGCGGGATTTGTATCCCACCGAGCCAAAATGCCCTACCCTCTTCCAACTGATGTACATCGTAGCCCTGACCAATTCTAAAAGTCTGCATAAAAAGAAAATTTACCGCCAAATTAGAACCGTCGCGTTGAAGAAAAAAGAATTAATCTATAATTATGCACGAATTCCGTCACGATCCTCCCAAAACCTTCTGCCTGTGGGCAAGTCCCCAAAAGTGCAACTCATCCAATACCTTTTCCAGTGATAACCCATGCGGCGTTATCGTGTATTCCACTGTAGGAGGAAAAGTATCATAAACATTCCTTTCAATAAGCAGATTTGCCTGCAAGTTTTTCAATTCACGGGAAAGGGTCTTGTCGGTAATCCCCTTTACCTCTCTTGCCAGCTGTCTGAAGCGCTTTGGCCCACCGGAAAGGGAAAAAAGTATGAGTAACTTCCAGCGTCCTTCGAGTGCTTCCAGCGCATCACCTATAGACAACATGGTTTTCGGACATCCTCCCTTAGCAAGCATAAGTTCAAAATTAATGATCACGATACTATCCAATAGGATAGTGCTATCCAAACTGACAGGGCTATCCTTTTGAAAGTAAAGATATTTATTTTTGCGAAAACAAAAAAACGCCCCATGACCGACAAAAAACTCATAACGATTTCACTATGGGTAGCCAAAATACTTCTGGCATCCTCATTTGCCTGGGCAGGCTTTATGAAATTATTCACTTCTCCGGATACATTGGCACAAATGTGGCCCTGGACGGCTCAACATCCTGATCTTACGATGGCGACGGGCATTTTCGACCTTCTGGCCGCGACAGGTTTTGCTCTTTCCTCACTCCTTCGAAAACCTTCCGCGCTCTCCCGATATACTGCGGCAGGAATGAGCCTGTTGATGATCGCTGCCATTGTATTTCATTTATCCCGCGGTGAAGCCTCCCAAACCGGCATCAACTTTGCATTTCTGCTACTGTCTGTTTTCATCGCGCTAAAAGACAAGTAAACGTTTCTCGAAACGGATAGAATAAACCTCTTTATGTGGTAACAAAAGCTTATATATTCTTCCAGTGAAAATCACTAGATTTGAGTCGGGTATGTCTATTGGGCGCCTAAAGGCCCCATCGAAATGACCTTCACATTCAAAAAAAACAAAACTTATGACGCAAAAAAGAGCCGGGACCCTGCTCCTCTCCATCTTATGTGCTGTCACTTTGTTTCACTTCGCCGTTTTACTGGGATTCATTCCATATAGCGCCGTATGGGCAGGCAGATTGAAGTCCAAAGAAGAGATGTATGTGTTTGAATTTATTTCTATTTTCGTTAACGCATTCCTGATGTTCATCGTAGCCCAACAATCGGGTGTCATCCGCACTTATTTTCCGGAAATCATAAGACAAAGGATCTTCTTGTTCTTTGCAGTGCTATTTGCTGTTAACACATTGGGCAATCTGTTTGCAATCAATATTTATGAACGGGTCATAGGTACATTACTCACATTGGTGAGTTGTATACTTTGTGCGATGCCGGCGAGAAAAAAAAGTCACTGAGCTGTCACACATGCCTGGCAAAGCAGACGTACTGCTTGCCTTACCGCTTTGCTGCGTAATGAAATGTATTTACCTTCACTTATGGATCATTATATAGTGAGTATCATTAAAATTTAATATTTTTGAAACTGATCCAGGCCTCAATTCTTTACCTGTGTCTGCCCTGAAACCGGATTTTCCGATATAATATAATGATTCAAAGAATAAGAAATTTCTCTCTCCAGCGTACGCTTTTTGTACTGGCCTCCCTGATTATTATTGCTTTATACTACTTATATTTTGACAGATTCCATGTCGTGTATCCGCAACATGAGGACAACCAAATGGCGGCCTTTGTGATGAACTGGGATCAATGGGACTTTGATCAAAAAATCGACGAGTTAGGAAAATTTACATTTGGACACAGGTATTACTTCGCAAGAACTGTTTCCCTGCTTTATGCCAAGACGCATGGCGGAATACTGGATTTACAGGATATCATGAAATTGGGCTTTGTGATCTCCATTTTGCTTATTTTTATCTTTTTATGGCTGTTCAGGCAAAGCAGAATAAAAGAAATATATCTCCTGCCTGCAGTCCTTCTTTTGTTCAATCCCCAGCTACGGGACTACATATTCTGGGCATTCACCAACCAGCTTTACCCGCCTACCCTCCTGTTCACCTTCCTGAGTATCATATTGGTTACGAAGCCGGGGTATCTCCGGTTATTGCTTGCCTTCCTTTGCGCACTGGTAGCCACAGGGAGCTTTTCCAGTGGGCTTCTGGCATTTCCTGCTGTTTTTCTGGTATTACTTTTCAGGAGGCAAGTACCTTCTATGATTATATGGCTGGTATTGACTGTCGGTGTGTACATGTTATATTTCCGTAATTTCAACACACCTGGCTGGGGACATCCGTCCGTAAATGTACTGGACCCCAACTTTACCTTATATTACAGGGTGTTGTATTTCCTAATCAATTCAGGAAACACTATACTGCTTACCCCCGGGCCGGTCAACGTGGAAACGATAGGGAACGTCCGTTTCGTACCTCCTCTGTTATTTGGCATCTTTTGTTGGCTTATCCTCGGCTATGGAGTGGCTGTAAGCTGGCTTGGCAAGTACATATCCCAGAAACTGGA
>CAZAVR010000362.1:0-4832 GCA_964488435.1 uncultured Cytophagales bacterium
CGTATGGACGAGGTTATTGATGCGCTCGGGTGTACTTCGGTATATTTTTTTCCAGGGAGCATCTGTTTGGAGAGAATCCTGGGCATACAAAAGAAGCGAGTGTCCCAGAACGAGGATAATGGCGAGAATACTTTTTTTCATTGAAGATGTATTTCGGATAATGTTGGTCTTCCAATTTGAGGTTGGTGATTTGGCAAAGTTAACGGATAAGCGGTCTAAAAATTTTATTTAAAACATCAATACCTGGAATTTGTATATATTTATTACGATAATGTCACCCCAAGGCCAGGTTTATGCGTTACTACCGGGACGACTTGTTTTTTATCAATGCCGGAATTATGAATGAAATTCATCAGATGATCAGACGAATTATTGAAATTTGCTTTTTTACGATTTTAGTCCCGGCGATTTGTGCATCCGCACAAGCGCAATTGCCTCTGCCCGAAGACTATCTCACAAAGGAGTTTCATGCCGGAAGAAGGGAAGCATTACGGAGGCTTATGCCTGATAACTCCGTGACTGTTGTTTTTGCATCTCCTGAACGCAACTATGCAAATGACGTAAATTATAAATATCATCCTGATCCGGACCTGTATTATTTTTCGGGTTATACAGAGCCGGATGCGGTACTGCTTGTATTCAAAGAGGCAAGGCGGACGACAAATGGAGCATCCTACAATGAGCTGCTTTTTGTTCAGAAAAAAAATCCGAATGCAGAGCAATGGACTGGCGTACGTCTGGGAGTAGAGGGTGCAAAGGCGCAGCTTGGATTTGCGTTTGCTTTTAATGGGGAAGAATTTGGAGATTTTCCTTTAGACCTGACGACCTATAATAAGGTTATTTTTGAGTACCCGCGTGACCTGGCGAAGTCCGGTAAAAAGGGTGGTATCTATGATCTAGTGAAATCGTTTAATAAAAAGACCGGTATTTCCGATGAGGCGGTATTGCCAAAGCGGGCAGATCGTAACCTTTTCAGATCTTTGACTTCTCAACTTCGCCAGATAAAGACACCGGAGGAAATTGTTTTGATGCGTAAAGCGATAGATATATCATGTCTGGCGCATAACGAGGCGATGAAAGCAGTGAGTCCGGCCAGTTCGGAGCTTGAACTTCAGGGCGTTCAGGAGTTCATTCATAAAAAAATGGGTGCTCAACAAGTGGGTTATCCATCTATTGTGGGAGCAGGCAACAATGGTTGCGTGTTGCACTACATTGACAACAAGGTAACCAGAGCAGGCAACAACCTGGTGTTAATGGATGTAGGGGCAGAATATCATGGGTATACCGCGGACGTTACCAGGACTTTTCCTGCCAACGGCAAATTTTCGGCAGAACAACGCGCCATTTACGACATAGTTTATGAAGCACAGGAGGCAGTATTCCGAATTTGCAGGGAAGGCACGAGTTTTGAGATGATCGAAGCGGCGGCCAGAATGGTTGTGTCGAAAGGTCTTCTGAAGTTAGGTATTATAAAAAAGGAACAGGAGAATCTGCTGTATTACCCCCACGGATGCTCACATTTTTTAGGTCTGGATGTTCACGACAAAGGAATTTACGACAAGCTTAAAGAGAACATGGTCATCACAGTGGAACCGGGGATTTATATCCCGGAAGGAAGCAACTGTGATCCCAAATGGTGGGGGATAGCGGTTCGTATCGAAGACGATGTGCTGGTCGGAAGAGAGAATGCGGAAATACTATCTCATCTTGCTCCGAGAAGTGCCGTAGAGGTTGAGAAAATGGTGTCCCGGAAAAGCTTTACAGAAGGCTTGATTCTGCCTGCTGTTCCAGTCAAAAAGTGATGGCCAAGAGTGTTTTATGTACGGGAATGTGAACAGGCCGGCCTGCTAGGAGCAGATGTCGAGGATTGTTTTTGATTCCGACAGGTATTGAAGGGAACTACTTTGCTGGTTGCCGAGGTTGATCCGGGAGAAGAAGTGGAGTAGCTGAGCTTCGAACATTGTGTTGCGCTCGAAATCGGGAAGTGTAACAATCTCTGCTGTTTTTCCTGCGGGAGAAATGGTCATCCGGTTTTCGAGGTAATCGATATCCACCGAACCGTTGTCCAGGACAAACCTATACGACCTTTTAGGGATTTTCTCAAAGAAATTGAGGTGACAATTTGCAGTAACCCCGTTGGCATACGAGAGGGATATGTCTGCTGCGGTTTCTACATCAAGACCGTCGAGTCCGCGAAAGTTTTTTTGTGTGTGCCATTTTAGTACCTCGCTTTCGGCCAAATAATTGACCAGATCAATATCGTGGCTCAAAGTGCGCGCAGCTCCTCCGCCGAGATCTTTCCGGGCTGCATAGGATTGCCGGTAATCTTCCCAGGGGTGCCAGTGGGGGAGATACTCCCCCCAGTATGTTTGCATACTCAGCAGGCGTCCAAGACTTTGGCTTTGGACGATATTCTTTGCTTTGATAAAAAAAGGATGGTATCTCAGCATGTAGGCTACCTGCAGGACGACATCGTATTGACGTATGGATTTCTCCAGAATCTCCGTCTTCTGGTTGGATTCGGCCAGTGGTTTTTCTATCAGAAGATGGATGCCAAGTTGCGCGCAATGAATGCCAAAATCAATATGATGTGAAGTTGGCGTACAGATAATCGCAGCAACGGGCTTTATCTTTTCGAGATCATTGATGTCTGAAAAAATATGGATGCTATCCTCGCGAATATTGCGCATGGGCAGATTGCGCTGTCTGAACACCCACAGGTTTTGAAAACCTATGGCTTGCAGAACACCAATATGGCGCTCTCCGATGGATCCGGCACCTGCAATCAGGATGGGGGAATTCTTATTTATCACGAGTGAAAAATATTACGGCGATTTATTCCCGGGTAGTTACGGAAAGGGTAAGCTATTGCTTTTTCATAAGATGCTAAAGCGACCCCATTAAATTTTCAGATGCAAGGTATTAAAAAGGGTGAGATGGCGGCATAGTAAGTTTGAAACATTCGGGTGACCTAAAACAGATCTTTAATAGCCTGCTTAGCAGCTTGATAACCACACATTCCATGCACTCCTCCGCCAGGAGGGGTAGAGGAAGAACAGATATAGATACCTTTTGCAGAAGTACGATAGGGAGATGTACTTAAAACCGGTCGGGCAAAATGCTGCAAGATATCCTGAATTCCGCCATTGATGTCGCCGCCTATATAATTAGGGTTGTAGGCTTCCATTTCCATGGAATTCATGGTGTGCCTTCCAATTATTGTTTCCGAAAATCCCGGGGCAAACCGCTCACTCTGGCTTTCAATAGCCGCTGTCATATCCTTGTTAGAACCGTTGGGGACATGGCAATATGCCCACGCGGTATGTTTCCCCTGAGGCGCGCGACTATCATCAAAAATACTCGGTTGCGCAAAAAGCACAAATGGTTTTGCCGGATGTTTGCCCCGGGTAGTAATTTTCTCAGAATAGGCAATTTCCTCAAGCGTATTGCCAATGTGGACGGTACCTGCCTGGCGTGTCTCGGGATTCTTAAACGGAACGGCTTCGTCAAGCGCCCAGTCGACCTTAAAAACGCCCATTCCATACCGGTATTTGTTGAGTCTGGAAATGTAAGAGGAACTTAACCGTTCGCCGGCAATCGAGACCAGCTGGCGAGGAGTTACATCGAACAATAAGGCTCTGGCAGAAGGAAGCTGCCGCAATGAACTAACGAAAAAATTAGTTTCGATTTTTCCTCCCAATGAAAGGAAATAAGCGGAAAGTGCATCGGCAATGGACTGAGAGCCACCCTTTGGAATGGGCCAGCCACTCAGATGTGCGGCGCTCATAAGCATCATGCCGATCGCAGAGCTCATTGGGTTTTCAAGCGGCTGAATCGCGTGAGCAGCTATTCCCGCCCACAACCCTCTGGCTTGTTTCGTTTGAAAACGTCTGGCATTCCAGGTCGCCGGCTGCAGTGCTTTCAAACCAAACTCTGCCAGTGCAAATGGATAGCGAGGCAAGGGGAAGGGCTTCATCAGCTCAGGAAGGAGTTTGGGTAAATTCTGTACGATTGGTTTTATAAAACGCAAATAGGCTTTTCCGTCCAAACCCAATCCCTCCGCTGTATCTTCTGGGGAGGGATGTAAAATTCCTGCGGTCCCGTCGTCGAAAGGATGAGCCGCTGCATATCGTGGTTGTATAAGGCTTAGTCCAAAATCCTTCAATGGCAAGCTTTTAAAAAAAGGGGAGAGGCCGGCCATAGGATGAACTGCCGAACACACATCATGAACAAAATTGGATAAAGTCAGTTCTTTAGACCGCATTCCGCCGCCAATTTTGGCGTCGCCTTCCAGCAATAAAACTGATAATCCCTGTTGCTGCATAGTAATCGCCGCCGCCAGTCCATTTGGACCTGAACCAACGACCACCGCATCGTACTCCGTTTTGTTCATGATTTTAATCTGAGCGATATTTTTCGCATGCGAAAAAAAAGCTACATCGCTGCCGCTTTAATTTATTACAATATATTCTCGGCAACCCTCCAGATGAACCGAATATCCTGTTCAATATCTGAATTTAAACTGAGGGCTACCGGGCATGTTCTGGCCGCATGTTCAAGTTTGGCTTTTTCTGTGTCGGACAGCTCCCGATCGGATAACGCCGTTAAATCAATTTCAATTTTCGAAATTTTCCGTGGCAGGGTAGCCGACATAATTTTGGTGATTGAAAATTCCGTCCCTTTCAGATCAATTTCATCCCGTTTGGCAATAATACCCATGATAGTCATCAGGCAACTTCCCAACGCTGCAGCCACCAGATCTGTCGGCGAAAAGGCCTCCCCCCTGGACACGGTGCGCTGGCAGGACGTCATTTTTGAAAACTGGTCCACGA
>CAZAVR010000363.1:0-4829 GCA_964488435.1 uncultured Cytophagales bacterium
GTTTACAATCTCCAATGACAGTATCAAAACGTTACATCTTCCCAACGCGAGAAAGAAAAAAGTAACCAAAGATATTCCGCGAGTAAAAGAGATGCGTAGCTATCCCGCAGTACTCATCGGGCGTCTTGGTGTAGATAAAGCTTTCAGAAAAATTGAGAATGAAGAGCAAAGATTGGGCGACCAGTTAATGGACTTTATAAAATCTTGGTTCATCGACAGAGCCAATAAGACAGGTTGTCGTTTTATAGTTGTTGATTCATACAATGAAGAAAATCCATTGAGATACTATAAACAAAATGGTTTCTCAGAATTATTCAGCTCTGAGGAGCAAGAGGCAGAATTTACAGGTCGCCCAAAAGACCAAAAGTTAGCCACAAGGCTGCTTTACTTCGATTTAATCGTACTTGCTACTTAGACAGGAGGAACACTAAATCCCGTTGTAATTTGGATCACCTTTGTTTGATACTTTTTATTTCAGCGAAGCAGTTCAAAACTCGCCCTTCCCTACCATTTGACGCTTAATATTTCAGCCTGTTTACATAATCCCCGCTTCCTTTTCCCACTGAATCAACAGCTTTATATCCTGTTTGATTTGCGTAAAGTTCTCCTGAACTTGCTCGTCGGTCACCTCACGCTGCGGAAGCTGAAACTGTGTTTTTTGAAGTTCGCTGGTTTCTACTGGAATATAGCCGTTGAACAACTTCAGCGTAATTTCCTCACCGAAATTATCGGCTACCTTGCCCACAAAATGTCCTTGAGATAGAGTAGCAATTTTAGAGGCGGGAATTAACTGTTCCATTTTTCGGGATTCCGTTATGTTCACATCGCTTTTCTGAAAAGAAGTGGAAAAAGAAAACTGATTGGTTCGACCGAACATTTTTGAAAGTGTTTCTGCGGTTTGGTTGTTGACCGAACCCGAAAAAACAGTACCGCAGGTGTTGACAATGACGTTGGATTGGTCTTTGCCGTAGTCTTTAGTCAACTGTTCCATATCCTGAATTCCAAGCCACGTAGCCACGTTATAGCTGCGGACTGTCGCAATAAAGTTATCCAAACCCCGCAGGTACATTGAGGGCAGCTCATCAATAAAAAAAGCCGATTTGGTGCCTTTTTTCTTAAATCGGTAAATAAGGCGCATGATTGTCGCGGTATAGACCGACAGGGCCGAGGAATAGATATTGATTTTTTCGGGATTGTTGGCCAGACACAGAATTTTCGGTGCTTCGGGATTATTGATGTCCAAATCCATTTCGTCCGCGCTCATGACCCAATAAATTTTCGGTGAGGACAAACGCGCGAGCGCATTCTGCGCACTTGCTACCTGACCGGCCAGCTGTTCGCCAGCCTTATTGGCCATGGCGACCTGAAACATGGACGTGTACGCGTCAAGTGCTTCATAATTGATCATGCAGCCGATGACTTCCTTTGGGTTTTGGGAAATCAGTTCAATGCAGTGAGGCAGTGTACACAGGGGACGGTTACCAAGACGGGCGGTATATTTTTGCTCCATTAACCGGAGGTACCAAATGGTTACGGTCAGGTAATTGATGGCGGATTCTGCAAAAAAATCACCTTCTTTCTTAATCCATGTTCGGTTGAGATTAAGCATGAGTACTTTGGCTGTTTCGCCCGCCTCTTCAATGGACTGTACGTATTTTTCTGACAGCGGATTGGAGCGAATGCTCAGAGACACGTCATCAAAGTTAATGGCTCCGAACTTTGGAATGACGGGCTTACCTTCGGGCGTTCGGCCAAAACAGAATTTATCATTTTTCAACGCTTTGAAAAGCGCATTGTAGGCTTCCAGAGAAAGGTCTGGGTATTTTACGTCATATACCAAGGCTGTATAACCCTTGGCGATGGATTGCCAAATGGCCGGAATAAGAACGGTAAATGTTTTACCTGATCCCTGTGACCCCAGTACCAATACTGCCCGCTGCGGGTTGACGACGTTGATATAACCTTCTTTCCAGATTCGATTAAAGGGGAATTGTAATTTGTAGTTGACGGAAAACGCATTGGTGATAAGGGCCTCATTTTGAGGAAATTGTTCATTTTCATCGTTAAAAATATCTAATTCGGGAATCGCTGCCATGGAAGCAAACTCCAAACCACCCCGAATGATCAGCAGCACTCCGACCAATTCACTCAGTAGAATTACTATCAATACTGTCTGCTGAACCACCCCGACAAGGAAGAACGAACCGGATAACAATAAAGCAGCCCCCAAAATAAGGAACCCATTGGCTCTTGTTCGAGAAGCTTTGGGGTTGGCTTTCGGTGCGGAGAGCATAGACAATAATACGCACAGCAGCAATACAATGTACAGAATTACGTTTTTCTGAAAAGGCGTCGAATAATTTCCAAAAAAATCGGCGCAGCGCAGCAGCATTATATTAAATACGCTCCCAGGAGTAAATAAATTTCTGAAATGTAGGGTAAACCAATAGGTGCCGTGTAAACACAGTAACATAATAATCAGGTACAGTAAGATATTATAGACATCCCTGCTGTACTCCTTTTCCTTAACCGTGGCAGTTGCTTCCATTGTGAAAATGTTTTTTGGTAATTGTGAATTTTAACGTTTTAAATTGTACATTATTTTTTAAAATAAATAATGTACAATTTACGTTCAATGATTATAAGCAAGTCAGCTATTTGTTCTTTTTGTGTTCCGATTCCCGACTGGATTCGTTGATTTCCTTCTGAAAAAAATTACCGATTTTTTGGAGTTTTCAGGTTTATGACTTTTTTATACAAATTTTATTTAAAAATAATATGTACAAAACTGTTTTTAAATTTTCATAAAAATGCCGCAAATGAAAAAAATCTTTCAAAATCTCCGAGAGAAAGCTCTTTATCTGTTACTGTTCAGTGCCAGCGGAGTGACAGCCCAAACCCGGGGCATTGAAGCCGGAGCCACTGCCTTGCAATCGCTGACGAGTGATATGCAGGCTTACATAGATCCTGTCACGACCGTTGTCTATGTTGTGGCCGCTGTTGTCGGCCTTGTCGGAGCGCTGCGGGTGTATGTCAATTGGCAAAACGGAAAGGAAAATGTCATGGCCAATGCGACAGGATGGTTGGGAGCCTGCCTGTTCCTGCTGATTGCCAATACTGTATTACGGGCCATGTTTGTCGCTTAAAAGACAACGAAGGGCCTTACTCAACGCTTAAATTCATGAAAAAGATCATTATGACGGTGGTTTTGTGCAGTGTATGCATTTCCGTAATCGGGCAGGAAGGTATATTTCAGGATACAAGTGCCGGTGACACTGGAATACGAAGTCACATTACGGGACCGTTGGCCGGCTACATTCCCCTGTTTTATAAATTTTCCATGGCGGTCATTGCCTTAACGGCGACCGTGATTACTGGAAAAATCTACGTGCGGTGGCAGGAAGGCGACGATTCGGTTTTTTCGTCGATTACCCGGTGGTATTTCGGATTAATTGTCGTGGCCGCTCTGATGTACTTTCTCAAAATGTATTTTTCAAACAGTCAGCTAAGGTACAGTCCTGATTTAAATTTCTGAGGGTATGGGAGAGGCAGAGGGGTTGTATGCACTGCTGAAACAAATCGTTGTTTCGGCCTGTGCCGCCGCCGCCGTCGTGGCGGGTTTCAGGATCTACATGAAATGGAACCGGGGAGAGTTTGTCACCCACCTGATTTTTTCGTGGCTGGTCGGTATTTTATCCGTAGGTGCGCTGACATACGCCGTCACCACTTATATCTACGGAGGCGGACTGCGGGGAGGTTTGGCCATCGGTTGGACAGATTTGCTGAAAACAGAACTCTATGAAGCGGTCATGCTGTTCGGAATCGTCGTTTCGATTGTTTCCGTCATTCGGATCTATTTCAAATACAACGAAGGAGAAGATATCGTCCCGCTGATTTACCAATGGGTTGGTTCGCTGCTGTTTTTATCGGTAATGGGTTGGATTATACAATCTCTGATTAAGTATTGAGATGAACATAAAGGTTATTAAGGGCGTGGACGATGAAATCGAATTCAAGGGTTTCAAGGGACGCTATTTTTATCAGCTTGCAGGCTCCGTTATCGGGCTGTTAACCCTCATTTTTCTGTTGTATTCCATTGGACTTAACAGCTTTCTGTTACTGCTCGTTGCCGGCATTGCGGGAATTTTTGCCTATACCTACATTAAACTGCAAATGGATAAAAACGGACGATACGGTCATCTTCATTCAAAACATAATCCGCCCCGACACATCATCATCAGTCAACCCTTTCACAAACTTATCCGATGAATAAGCCAAAAAACGTCTCCGATATTTTTCCCATCCTATCCATTGAGGAGCAGGGATTGATGGTGACTAAAAACGCAGATCTGTGTTTTGCCTACGTCATTGACTATCCCGAGGTCTTCATTCAGAGCGAAGCCAATTACCAACTGTGCCTGGAAGCGGTTTATTCCGCCCTGAAAAATCTGGGGGAGGGCTATTTGGTACACAAACAGGACTTTTTCATTGAGGACAAATACACGCCTGATTTCTCCTATATTCAGAACAACGATTTTGTGCTCAAACAAAATGAGCTCAATTTTAAAGACCGCCCCTTTCTGAATCACCGGGGATTTCTCTACGTGATTCTGCCGGCCGGAGATGTACTGAAACGCAAAAGTACGGGTTCATCGCTTTTTAAGAAGTTCAGTCCGTAGGAGGCGGGTACCTTGGTTCGGTCGGTGGAATAATCCTTAAAGCTGACAACGGGAGGCATTTCCTGCGGATATTGGTCCAACTCATTGACGGCAAAGGTATAACACGCCTGATTACCCACCCGAAATACCCCGTTATCGGCAGAAATGTCA
>CAZAVR010000364.1:0-4799 GCA_964488435.1 uncultured Cytophagales bacterium
AATAGGTCAAAATTACTCCCCGTAGTTCAAACGAGGTCGTCTCTGCGTATCAATTTGTAGTCGAATCGTATCATTTTTGCGTTTTGGAATGGGAATCCGCTGCAACGGTCGCTTTGAGCCGATGTTCGCGAATTCATGCTTTGCGGTTATAGAGTTAACTGGGGTCTGGAGACCGATGACACCGTAGTTTGGAGAGGTAGCAATTCGACCTGATTTTAATTTTGACAGTTAGACAACACAAGAATGCATGGCGAGAAAATATTTGAAATCATAGTGGAAAGTACGCCCTGATCATTACGCCCAAACCCGCGGCCGAGTCCGTCAAAGGAACAGGACTCTGGAATACAGTGCTGCTCGGAAATCTGTTAAAAGGAAAGAAAAAACTGACCATAAGTGCCTATATTAAAACCGAAGGTGTCTCGGAAGGCGTGGCGAGTATCTGGATGCAGCTGAACGGTGCCGGTCGGATGGTGTCCGACAAGAACAGTGACGATCAGGGAGGGAAAGGTACCGCTGATTGGACCCGGTATACCATTGAGCTACCCCTTACCGACGAGGTGGTTTCAGCGGCTTTCGGGTGTAAGATGAACGGAAACGGAAAGGCCTGGTTTGATGACTTCGAGGTGCTTATCGACGATGTTCCGCTGAAATGATTCGGACGGGCCGTATGGTGCAAATTCAGAATAGAGGCTGAAAACTCCTTTCTTGTTTTCATGCGGTTAAGTCCCGGATCAGATACTGGTGCTTGAAACAGAAGATAATTTTGTTATAAATAGGTAAGTGAACGTTCTTTGGTTGGGTAGATGGTTTTACTTTGATATTATTCTTAATAAAGAGATTATTTTCTTTGAATTTGAAATAATGTTTGGATTTTCATTGTTACGAGCGTGGTCATCAGGCAGCAAATGCCCGGATGGGATATTGAAGTGCATTATAGTGTACTTTTTTTGTGTAAATCAGCAGCGCCGATGATAGAGGTGCTAAAAAAGTATCTTTTGGTGTACTTTTTTTGGTAAGTTAGTGATATGATTCGTATCTTTACCCTAAAAAGAACATTATAATGCACTTTGGATCTATAATTGGGGCGATCAAAGCAAGGCGGGAATCACTACAGGTTACGCAGAAAGCGCTTTCAGATTTATCGGGTGTAGCCCTTGGCGCTTTAAAAAAATTTGAGTCTGGCAAAGGCAATCCTACTTTGTCAACACTGAAAAAGCTATGCGATGCCCTGGGTCTTGAAATCAACTTAGGCGTAAAAGGCATTAATCCATGAGAAGTGCTACGGTTCTTTTTAAAGGAGAGGAGGCGGGTGTTCTGTTGCAGGATGACAACGGTGGATTTGAGTTTCGGTACCACAAAACATGGGTAGAGGACAATTCAAAGCCTCCCGTCAGTTTGACTTTACCAAAAACGATGGAGGCCTATCAGTCTCCCTACTTGTTCCCTTTTTTCTATAACATGTTGCCGGAAGGCTCCAATAAGCAAGTGGTCTGTCAGCTGAACCGCATAGATCAGGACGACTACTTTGGCTTGCTGCTCACGATTGTAAAAAGCGATACGATTGGAGCTGTGACAATTATTAAAATCGAGAAGGAATGAACTTGCCCGATATTCAATTTTGCCCGGGCACATTGGCGCCTGGCTACGAAACTTATAGTAAGAATTGCCTGAAGCGCGTCTTCGAAGGAAAGCGCGTAAGCCATGTTCTTAGTTACGATTCGCCTGCGACCAATCAGGATACCGATGAACTTTTTGACGAAAACCGCAAGCGGATGTCAATATCCGGTGTTCAGGAAAAGTTTTCGGTGATCCTTGATAAGAATAAGTTACGATTGATCGAAGAAGGCGAGCAAGGTAATTATATTCTGAAGCCGATACCAGCCTCCGGCCGCCGGACGGATCAAATGCCGGCCAACGAGCATCTGACTATGCAGATCGCCAGGCAGGTTTATGGTATCGAAACAGCGGAGAACGCATTGATCTTTTTTGCGGATGGAGCGCAGGCCTACCTTACGAAACGATTCGACAGACGCGTCGATGGCAGGAAATGTGCGCAGGATGATTTTGCATCACTCGCCGGACGGACGCCCCAAACCCATGGAGCGCACTATAAATATTTGGGAAGTTATCTGGATATTTTTGAACTGATGCGAAAGTATGTACCTGCCTACACCGTCGAGTCGCCAAAATTGCTCCGGATTTTGATGTTTAACTATTTATTCTCTAACGGTGATGCGCATTTCAAAAACTTTTCATTGCTCGAAACCGATCAGGGAGACTATCGTTTGAGTCCGGCCTATGATTTGCTTAACAGCCGGATACATATCCGTGATAAAGATTTTGCATTGGATGATGGCCTTTTACCCAGGAAACTGGCGCAAGGTAATGTGATGCAGCAATTTACCGCACTTGCCAAAATAGCGGCCATTAACCCGAAAGTATTTAACGGAATCGTCTCACGTATGCTCAGCGGGTCCGAACAAGTGGAGCAGTTCATCTTTGCGTCTTTCCTGGACGAAGCAACCAAACGAAATTACTTGCAGGCTTATCAGGGCCGCCTCGGGCAGCTTCTGAACAGACACTCAGATTTTATAGACGGACACTAATTATTAATGCCCATGCACCCGGGTTATTCCCCCGGTATATGCGTTGCCTTCGGTGTTACAGAAGATTTATCAAATTCCCCAAAGTGCCAGAGAATGCCGGAGGGGTCATGCAGAAAGCATTCTCTGCCCCAATAGTCCGTTTTGATGGGTGTGAGGCGTACCCCTTCGTATTTACCGGGGAGGTCCAGGGCTTTCAAATCGCTGTAACAACGCTCCACATCGTCTACTTCCAGGAAGATCATGCTGTTGTCAATCCAGTCCCTGACATAGTAAGCCTGCAGGTAAAAGGCAAACTCGTTCATTTTGAATACCGAAAAATCATCTCCTAAAACCGTTTCATCAAAACCAAGATCCCGATAAAAGCGCCTGGATACTTCGAAATCTTTGGCCCCGATAAATGGCCGGATGGATTTTACCTGATAGTTCATGCTCAGCGCGTTTCTTTGATCTAAAAGTAATGAAAGCAAAGGTATGTTGGGCCGATGTTTAATTACTTCATGAGGTAAATGCGGAGAGAAAGGTAAAGATAAATCGATAAGTTTCAATAAGGGATCTTATCATCAACTAGTGAAGTGATCCGGGCAGGGCTACGGTTTTTAGAGGAAGAAGAGCAGAAGCTTAAATTATTAAGACAGGCGCTTACCGATGGAGAGGAGTTGGGTAGAGAACTTCAATCCTGAGGACTTCAAGGCTGAATGGAGAAGGAATACGGCAGCCAATGATTAATTATAAACCTTACGAAGCTGACTAAGCTTGATCTTGTCAGAATTTGGGACTACACAGTTGATGCACTGTATCAGTAAGAATAATGTTAAATAGCGTCCTGCAACAGACGGTTGCGCTTGAAACAGAATATAATTCTGTAAAAATAGGTTTTTTGTTGCATATTTGGTAATATGCGAATGGTGTTAGGTGTATTGTTCTGTGTAATTGGTTTTGTTGTGTAAATACGGAATAATATTTGGATTTCCATTGTGGAATTCGTGTTTACTGTTTTGGTGTGACGGCGTCAAATTTTACAATCGGGGGCGTGCCTGGTTTTCTGCATTCTGGGATGGCCTTCTTTTCATTTTCAGACTATCAGCAGGATAATCATTTTTCAGCATCGTCATTTGCTGCTTAGCCCAATTTATAAGAACCTCTCTTTGCTGATCAGACAGATCTGCATCCTTATGCAATCCAAAAAATGTATAAGATTTCAGCGGCATTTCTTTTTCTTCGATCATTTCTATGATCTCATCGAATTTATGGTTTTGAACAGCCACGGGAAGTCTGGTGAATGTAGAGAAGTTCAGCTCTCTTTTCCCTTCCTGGACGTGATGGTCCAGAAACCAGGCAACCGGCTGAATATTGACGTACCAGGGGTAGGCCGTTTTATTACTATGGCAGTCGTTGCACGCAACCCTGAGTAATTCTTTCACCTCGCCCGAAACCGGATATTTCATGGTAATACTGTGCGTCTGGTCATCGGACAGGTTTTTCCCGGGCTTGATAAATTGGATGATGATCAGGACAATAAGCAGACCTATTAAGATTTTCTTGAGCATGATTACGAAAGGTTATGGTGAAAGAATAAAAGCTATGGTTGCCAACTCATCCATTTCCAGCTGATAATGCGCCGGCAAGTATCCCATCAAAGAAAGCCGGCATCCATTTCAGTTTGCGTGTTTTTAAGGTTTATCATCGTCGAGATTGATTGACTGTCGTTGCAAAAAGTATTTTACCCTACTCCTCCGACTTATTTTTCAATGACATCAAAAGCGAATAGGTTCCTCGTACTACGCAGGGCTGGTTTTCCAGGTTTTCGTTCGAAATGATTTCGGTAAACCCGTTTTCCGAAGTTCCAATCTGTATCTGTTTCATCTCAAAGGCATTTTTGCTTTTGGGCATGAAAATATACTGCTTATCCTCATAAGTTACAATGGCATCATCAGGAAGCACCAGCACGGAACGGCTGTCGAGCTGGATGTCGGCATTCATGAACATGCCAGGAAGAAGATCCGGCTCATAATTTTCAAAATGCGAATGCACTTCTGCGGTTCGTTCTGGTGACAGATCCTTACTGACCAGAATGATCTCACACGGATATTTTTTGCCGGGGGCGTTGTTGGTGTAGGCCAAAAGCCGCTGCCCGATTCTGATCTTATCCAAATCCTTTTCAAAAACTTTCAACGCCAGATGTATGTCAGCAGG
>CAZAVR010000365.1:0-4793 GCA_964488435.1 uncultured Cytophagales bacterium
TCCTGAATCCAGATACTGATATCTGAAAGAGTAAATAAAGGAGTTTCTGCTTTTGCAGGGCTACCACGGAATATAGCAGAAACAGTGGGCGGAACCAAGTCCCGCAATGGCGCACCCGGGTAGACATTCAGATTACCTATGTTATCCCAGTCTATTTCCAGTTCTGCGTAGTTGTTCTTATACGAAAACTCATCGAGCGTCTCTTCAGGGTTGGCTTTTACCTCTATCAGGCTGATTTGATCGTCTTTATCGATCGAAACCCATAGAGTATCGGAATAGGGCATGGCCGGAATGTTTTCTTTCAAAACCCGGGAGGTACCGTTTTTGTAGCGTAGTGTCAACAAGAGTGGGACGGTTACGCCTTTCAATGCTTTCCCTCCGTTCCTGATAGCTACGCCGATCCTGACTTTTGACGAATTTTTGAGAGGAATCGTGGGAGACTCTGAATAGAGTTTGATACCTTCATCAGGATCTACTATATAGTCGGGGGTGTCGACACGCAGGAGATATAGTGCGGGATCGCCCTGTAATACCGCCTGGTGCATATTGGCCCGGTCGTAGTCGTTGGGATTATTGTTAAGTATGCTCAGATTGGCGTCGCGAAGAACGTGCCCGATACTTTTAATTCTATCGCTTTGAAAAAGTGATTTATAAACTTCCGAAATATGCTTTGCAGAAGGAGTAACATAGCTCAGATATGAATTCGCTATAATTGATATCGCTCCTTTATCGGGCGCCAATAGCCAGTCGTCCGACAATATATGGACTCCTCTGCTTGTAAATATATTCCCAACCCCGCAGCCATTAAAATACATCAGCGGATACCGGTTCAGATTTCTATAGCCTCTGGAAGCATCGCTTGCAAAGCCGAAATCCAGATCGGTTATTGATTGGGCGCCGTGACCGAAATAACTGATCATGCCCACTCCCCCATTGACAAAATTGGATATATCGACTTTTTCTGTTACTGTAGTGGTTTTAACGACCTTTGTTATTTGTCCGCCCAGATCACTACCGGCCACGATGGGCTCAAGATTACCCAGTATACTTTTAAGTGTAACAATTTCCGAACTTGAATGGCCGCCACTGAGGTGCAGGATATTTTTACGCCAGGAAATGTCGGTGCTTTCATGCTCATAAGATTTTACCTTGGCAAGGTAGGTCCGTACCTCCGAGCTGTTATAAGCTTTCAAACGCCCGACAGGTATAGCCTGCAAGTCTTTGTGTACGCCATTCAGCCCGGCTACAAGGAGATTGTCAGAGCCCGGGTCTCCAAAACCAGGTACTTCACCGGGTAATTCTTTCCGTACGAAGGGCGGGTAAGTTATACCCATGCCCATCAAGAACAAATAATGCTTTTCCGCCCGTATACCTTTGCTGAGCATATACTTCATGAACATACGGATAGCCACCGGGCTCGGTTCGCCGTAGTTGAACTGATCGTAGATATTCCTGATGCTCATTACGATGGCACGGTGGTTACCACCTTCGCTGCCTGACCGGTAACGAGCGTACTCAATTGCACCTGCTTTAAGCGTGTCGTTTGTCACGATAATATAATCATAATCCTGCGGCGCGACAGCATTTGCCGATGTTATAACCTGCTGATCATGGAGAAATACCGGGCGAAGGTCGACTTCGTTGATAAGTTGAGCAGATACGACATGATACCGATCCGGGTTAACCGCGAAAAGCCTTCTTGATGCATCCGTAGCAATATCTATAGTGCACTTAAAGTCATTCCCCGAAGAACTGCCATTAACGACCGAAATCTGGTAAGGATCGGTAACATCATACACTTCCAGAGCCTGCGAGCCTTTGTCGATAACGAGTGAATGTGCCCCTTTTTTTTGCATTTTCGGAAGCTGGAACTCCTTTTGAGATGTTCCGTCCATACCGATTTTCTGGGGATAAACAATTGTAAAATAGCTGAACCCAAACCAATCGTTCTGACTGGTAGATACCGACCGGATATTGAAGCTACCGTTACTCCCGTCGGGAAGCTCCTCTTTCGAAAGCTCAAAGGTTGCCTTTTTGCCTCCCCAACCGTTAAAAGCGGCTCTTCCCAGTAGTTTTTTATTGCCTGAAGAAATCTGGATATCATGAGCGCCGTTGAAAAGACCGTTGAAGAGCATCTCAACAAGAGGTTTGGGAGCTTCGGGACTATCGTGCCACTTGCTTAGGGAATAGGAAACATTTAGTTCCCTGGGAAGCTCTGCGGAAGATGTTGCGTTGGGGCCGACAAGACTGGGTCCGGTCCAGGAATTCGACTGGTCGTAGTAGCTGTGATTCAGATCGGCTCCAAGCCCCCAGGTCACAGCAGAAAACTGTGTTTTGTACAAAACAGTATCTTTCCTGAAGTGATAAGGTATTGCAGGGTTGGTACTGTCGAAGGCTTTATTAGTAGCTGTTGCCCTTGCAGGTGCTGACGCAGTCGTCAGAAAGTAGTACCCCTGGTCTGAGAAGAGACTGACGTAGGGATTAAGCCTCGCGGTCGACGGTAAATGAACCAGTGAATCGGACGCTCCGTTATTGGTTTCTCCGAAGAAAATAATTTCTTTATTATCAGCCCTGATAACAGCGACTTCCTTTCCTCGGTGCCAAAGCTGCCATGTACCCGGGTCTGTAGACCGCCATTTTTCAGGAAGGCTGGAGACGGCTATTTTCTGGATTCCGGTATGTACAACCTGGATCCTGAGATATTGCTTCTTATAATCTATCCATTCATTGCCAAACTGGGTTTCCCCCCATTGCGCAGCCAGCTTACCGTGATAGCAGCATGTAAACAGGAATACAATTGCTACTCTAATAGAAAAAGGGATGTGTCGGTACATAATGGAGAGTAGGTATACAGCGCATGAATTTGTACAGTAATAACGCAAAAGGATATCATTTTTGTCGCCCGCCTGCAAGAAAAATATCTCACAGGCAGGCGATTGTGCATAGGGAAGACACCCGGAGAGCGTCTTCATTTAAAACCCGGCAAATCAGCGCTCTTTTATTATTTTTTTCCGTGTAACAATATCATTAGCCGTTACGACTTCAAGAATAAAAATTCCCGGAGAAAAGTTGGATATATCTACAGTTGTTTCCAGGCCCTCCGAAACGACGGCGCCGATACTATTGTATAATTTCCAGCTTTTTATGATAGCTCCGCGATCTGAAGTAATCAGTACTTTGTCAGAACCAGGATTGGGGAAAACAGAAATGAAAGTATTGTGGCCGCGAGCCTTCAAATCCACCGAAATGATATTTGAATATTCGAAAGCCTGTTCTCCTGCGCCTGCTTTATCTACCTGCTTCAGGCGATAATAGTTGATCCCCGCTCTAGGAAAAGCGTCAATAAAACTATACTTATTCCCTCCCGGACCAGACTGGATTTTGGCAGGCACTTTTCCTATCATTTCAAAGGCCTTACCGTCGAAGCTTCTTTCAACAACGAAATGGTCATTGTCTTTTTCTGTCGCAGTTTCCCACTGAAGCTGAATATTTGAATTCTCGAGAGGCGAACCGGAAAAGTCGATATAGGAAACCGGGAGCGCTACATTCGATGTCAGTAAAATCCGGAGAGCAGGATCGCCGAACAAGGCAGTCTGGTGCACGTTTGCGATTTCCTGATCAGTTGCAGCTACTCGGGCACTCGAAGAAGAACCTGTAAAGATTCGGGCCATGTTGACCTGGATCCCCCCTACGGTACGCCGCGTGGCATCTGTTTTCTGGAATATCTGCGAATACAGCAGCTTCATATAGGCAGCCGCGGTATTTGTGTAGGCCAGGAATGTGTTGGCATACATCGCAATCGCCCCTTTGCCCGGAGCAAAGATCCAATCAGAGGCCACATATAGTGCGCCATGACTGCTATATACATCGCCGACACCACAACCGGTTATGTATACAAAAGGATATCTTTTGCTTGTTTGCTGAAATCTTGAGGAAGCGTAGCCAATATTATAAATCGTACCCGAAAAGTCCCCGTGCCCGTAATATGTCAGCATACCTAATCCATCGTTGATATTGTTCTCTATCGGCGCGTTTCTACTAGGGAAGTCCGTGTTAGGAGCCGGAGGCCAACCAGGTGCATCTTCGTTGGTAATCCTGCTGACCTGCCAGGGACCGGTTGACGGCTCTATTTGACTTTCAGCTTGAGTTACGAAGTTGTTAAAGCTTGTAGGTTCGTCGGAGCGTTTGTTCCCGATAAGGTTTAGGACAGTTTTTCTCCAGGCTAGATTTGAAGAGGACTCTTCCCTGGTCTGGCGCTCGTATTCTTCTACTTTAGCTAGATAATCCGTTACCTGCGTATTGGTAAAGGCAGTTATTCTGCCTATAGGAACGGACGGAACATTAATATCGGACGCCGGATCATTCGAAAGGCCGCTTACCAAAAGAACATCTGAGCCGGGATCTCCGAAAGTAGGAACATCAGACGGGATTTCTTTAATAATATTGTCGATCCGCCCAACTCCATGTCCTACCAACAAAACATTATGGGTTGACTTGATTCCGCTTTGAATCATATAATTGACAAAGCGGCCTATTGCAACAGGGCTCGGTTCCCCGTAGTTGAACTGGTCATAGATACTTCTGGTGGATATGACAAGCGGGTTGTATTCTCCGCCCTCGGGCTTCACCCGGTATTTTGCAAACGCCACGGCACCTTCCCTTACCTGCTTGGCCCCGGTAGCATTGTGGGTAATTACAAGGTAGTCATAATCCGCAGGCTCCGGCTTTACGTTGTCAATTTTATCGCCTGTTTTGAAGCTGTACAGCAAATCGAATTTTACGTCATAGAAGAC
>CAZAVR010000366.1:0-4785 GCA_964488435.1 uncultured Cytophagales bacterium
GCGTTTTCTGAGGCAATTCCGGCTCTTGTGGTCGCAGGGCTTCGGCAAGGTGTCTTACTTTTTCAAAACAGTTGACAAGGTCTTTTTTTTCGATGGGCTTCAACAGATAGTTGATGCCGTTGTTTTGAAAAGCCTGCAGCGCATATTCGTCGTAAGCGGTACAGAATATAATGGGGCATTGCATATCCACCTCCCGAAATATGTCAAAACTCAAACCGTCACCGAGTTGTATGTCAGACAGGATGAGATCGGGCATTTTATGGGTCGAAAACCAAGCGACTGCGTCGTGGACGGAATGAAGCAGCGTGGCAACATTTACTTGG
Source organism: uncultured Cytophagales bacterium (assembly GCA_964488435.1). Lineage (GTDB taxonomy): Bacteria > Bacteroidota > Bacteroidia > Cytophagales > Spirosomataceae > JBEBSO01. The sequence continues at coordinate 324 of CAZAVR010000366.1, forward strand.
GGATTGACCTGTTTGACGAGCATTTTTAGCTCGACGGCTGCTTTTATCTCATCTTCTATTATGACAACATTCATGACCTTAGAGTTAGAGGGCTACCTGTAAAATGAAACGGGGGAGACGGTGCTTTATGAAGTAGAAACTCCATCCAGGTTCAGGACAAAGATAATCTTTTTCCCATTGTTCATAAAACAGGAGTTGAATTTCGATCAGCATCTCTATTCAGACGGAATAACAGGCGCTTGGTCTCGTTTTAGAAGAGAAAAAGTTTTACAACACCCTGAGTGCTGCAAACGGTTTGGTATATAGTGAGTTATGATTTATGAAAAATGAGTGGTACCTGAGAAGCCGGGGGAATCATCGCAAAGCGTCTGGTTGTGTAAGATGATCAGTATTGCGTGGGATTACATTGACCCTGGCTTCTTTAAGTACTATTTTCATGATCACCTCAGGATCGATTTTCAATAGGTGGGCTAATTTTATGATGTCCTCCACCACAAATCGCTCGGGAAAATGACATTTGGATATATAGCCTCCATAATTCATCCCCAGGGCCTTTATGATGCCTGTTGGATAGATAGGGGCGATGTCGCGCATTCGCTCTACCCGTTCTGTGTCAAAAAGAGAAGCGATGGAAAGCAGGGAGCTTTTTAGTTTGTCGGGGTTGATTTTTTGAGATATACGGATCATAATTATCAGCGGTTTACGTAAGGGGACCTTGAAAGAAAACTGGTGCTGCGTCACGCTCATTTTTAAACTTCCCCGTTTAGATCTATGAGCGGCGCACCGCAGTAGCCTCCGGAGTTATAAAAAAGCAAGTGTTGTCTGAATTGTACTTAGCGATCCCTTTATGTAAATTTTGTAATATTTGAGGCAAAATGCCTGATATACTAATGCAACGGAAGTAAATATTTTCAACTCTATATTTATTATTTACCCATATTAAATTCAGCTGCCTTTCCTATTCACTTAAAGAGGCTGTATATCCATTCTCAATATTTCTTTGTGGAATGGTGTGATGCTTTTATTGCCGGAATTGTTGTTGATTTTTTGGGTTAAACCCTTCGGGAGAACGATGCGCTGTTAGCAGTTTAGTGACATAAGTAGGCTTTTCAGATAACTTTGATCATTTTTTTGAGTCCTTATAAAGCCAACTTTTGTATTTTAATATAAATTGATAGAATATCAGCGATCGTCGGCAGGATGCCGCGCGGACATATTCTTGGGACTTTAAACGGAGACAAATGAAAGACCTGGAAGAAAAAGTAGCTATTGTAACCGGCGCAGGTTCCGGAATCGGCCGGAGTGTGGCCTTGCTTTACGCGTCGAATGGCGCCAAAGTGGTGGTGTCTGATCTCAATACCGTGGAGGGGGAAGAGACAGTACACCTCATTGAGAGCGCAGGTGGAAAGGCGGTGTTCGTCAAGGCAGATGTTGCCTCGCCGGAGGATCAGGAAAATCTGGTGGCCGCGACTTTGGACACTTACGGAGCCTTGCATATAGCCTGTAACAATGCAGGCATCGGCGGGGCATCTGCGCCGGTAGGAGCCTATCCGGTGGAGAGCTGGGATAAAGTGATTGCTGTTAATTTATCCGGGGTTTTTTACGGTATGAGGTATCAGATTCCAGCCATGCTTGAGGCAGGTGGCGGTGCGATTGTCAATATGGCATCTATATTAGGCAACGTCGGCTTTGCCAACAGTCCGGCTTACGTGGCTGCCAAGCATGGCGTTGTCGGCCTCACAAAGAATATAGCCCTGGAGTATGGAGCCGCGGGTATTCGGGCAAATGCTGTAGGGCCGGCATTTATACGTACCCCTTTGCTGGCGGGTTTTGATGATGACGCGATGAGCTGGCTGGAGAGTAAACATCCTGTCGGAAGGCTGGGTGAACCCGGCGAGGTGGCTGAACTTGTATTGTTTTTGAGTAGTCCAAAGGCGTCTTTTATTACAGGCGCCTATTACCCCATAGACGGCGGTTATCTGGCGCAATAAGGGATTTAACAGAAAAAGGTCAGCACATCGCTGACCTTTTTCTGTTAAAAACAGCCGGGGCTTATTTTTTGGGTATAAACTGTAGCGACCTGATGTCAAGCATACCTGCTTTTTCAAGTGACGGGTCGGGTTTAAAGGTAATCACCTGCTTGCCTTTTACGAGCGTAGCTTCTCCGATTTTCTCTTTCTTGAAAACTTCCCATGAGCCCGTGGTTTTTACTTTTCCGGTCAGGACTGATTTACCATTGGCTTCAATTACGTAGGGGTTACCTGCAGAGTTGTCTGACACAGACCATTCCATGTAAACATCATACACGCCGGGTTTTTTTACTTCTGCTTCCCAGTCTACACGGTCAGCTTCGGTAAACCAGCCAAATGCCGTCCATTCGGGCATGTATTTGATTTTCGGGCCGGTTCCTTTTCCTGCCTTTGCCTGAAGGGTGAGCGCTCCGTCTTTGGCGGCTTTGGTTAGTTCAGGTTTGCCGAGGAAGGTCTGCTCGTAGCTCTTAAGGGGAGTGAGTTCGACCTTTCTGACAAACATTTCAGCGCCTTCCGACTGGATCTGAATACGTCCACGTCTGGGTTTTACGTCAAAAGCCTGGTTGACAAGCTGTCCGTTCAAAAACAGGTCGATTTTGTCTTCATAAGCGTATACTTCCATTCGGTTCCATTCTCCGGCGGGTTTTTCAACATCATGATCGCCGCGGAAGCCGATGACGTCCTCCCATTTGGGTGAACGGGCAAACCAGTTGATACGGCCTGAGTGGATAGTTGCCGGTTTTCCACCAGACTGATAAAGATAAGCACCTGCTACTTTTGCCGGAGCTACGTTGGCGGTCATAGCAAACTTGTCGCTTCCGTCGCCTACAACGAGGAAATCACCTGAGCCTCCTTCGATCAGCTGGCATTCAAGAGAATGCATCCAAACGCCGCCATAGCCGCCATCTTTGCCGGTTGAGTGGATCAGGACACCATTGTCTTTGGCTCTGTCTACGCGGGGTGCCCATGTTTTTTCTCCCCATTTAAAGTCAACCACAAGTTTGTAATTTTCAAATTCTTCGTTGGTTGTGATACAGCCATATATCTCTCCTGAGATATGTATAAGGCCGTCTTTTACGGTAAATACGTTTTTAGGGTCATTGTCTTTTCCGGTAGTTTTCAGGAATTTGTACCATCCGTCGAGATTTTTTCCATTAAAAAGGTTAATAGTTTTTCCAGTCGATTTTTGGGCAGATACCGGCAGGGCTGCCAGTATCAGAATTGCCAGCAGAAATCGGGAAATTACACTAAATACTTTCATAAACATGGTTAGATTAATTTAGTAAATAATTAAAAGGCTATTGGCCGAAAAAAATAATGTTTTTTTGGGGTAAAAATAGGGAAATTTTTAAGAGCCTGTCATGCTTTGGTACGAATTACCGTGGTAAATCATTTTACTCCCCGCATACAGTGTGATGCTTGAGAGGACAAACGGGTGTGAGTGGTCCCTGTGAACGCTGACACTTTGAGATTCGGGAGGATTTATTTTCTATGAAGGATGCTTTTTAGCGTTTGGCATAAAATGGCAGTAGTTGCTACTATACATGGGTTACATAAGATGGCCGTAAGTGAAGGATTTTCTAAAAATGGAGCTTTCTGCGTTGTTATAGAAGCAATAAATCCTACTTTTGCCTGCCGGTGGAGGATATTTAATAAGAATTTTTCCACAGCCGGAGGCGTCAGCTGAAACCCGGCTTTGTTCTTTTTTGTGTCTTGATCCGTCTGAAGGTAGCATTTTAACATGTCGCAGAAAAGGTATTTCGTAAATCTGAACGGAGTCAGGTTTATTGCATCGTTTTTGGTTCTGATTCATCACATTGAACAGGCTAAATATGCGCTGGGTATCCCGGGCATATACAGCTGGAATGTGATGCAACATGCGGGGAGGCTTGGCGTAGGCTTGTTTTTTACGCTAAGTGGTTTTCTTATTACTTATCTTCTCATTCAGGAAAAAAATAACCACGGTGATATCGCTACCGGAAAATTTTACCTGCGGCGTATTTTCAGAATATGGCCAATTTACTTCCTGCTGGTTATCTCCTCCTATTTTATTCTGCCCCATTTGTCATGGTTTGATATCATGATACACCATCCACGCCGTCAGTCCCCCCATTGCCATCACGTCAATACGAAACTGCCCCGCAAAAGTACCCAGCTTCTCCAACTGAACTTCCGGCGAAGCCGATAAAAAATAAATTCCGGTCAGTAAAACGGCCATGGAAGCCACACCGAATACTGCTATAATCCAAAGCCGTCGCTTGGGATATTTCAGTAGCCATGGCCATAAATAATAGAACTGCTCCTCAACACCGATCGACCAGGTCTGTGCACACCAGTAAGGCAGCTCATAAAGTACAAAAGCGAAGTTGGGCAACACCAATCCTAGAAAAAAAAGTCGCTCCCAATAATGCTGATCCAATCTCTCTCCTGTG
>CAZAVR010000367.1:0-4764 GCA_964488435.1 uncultured Cytophagales bacterium
TCATACGTACAGAGGATATTTTTCGGACCTTAAAAAGGTAGATAGACAAATGTATATACAATTTTATACTATGAGAAAATTATTTTGTTAATAATTACTAAAATCTTACAAACCATGCGCTGGGAATTGTCTGTTATAGTCCATCATTGTCCCTTATAATCATTACTTTAGGGGTAAGGGCATGTTTTTTGATGGACAACGACCTCACGCTTTCTACGTCTTTCCACAAATGAAAATTCCAAATCTTTAAAACCAGTATCTCCTGCCGCTACTGCCTCTCTCCATCCTGGCTGGAGTTCTCAATAGTTTCAAGTCGAACCCAATAGGAATTAAAGGCTGTATTCTGCGCTATGGCGGCCAGGTCCCCCTTTGGCCGTACTCTCCAGACTCCGACCGGGTGTCCTCGGTTCCGGACCGGATTACGGCCTGATTGCTCTTCTTTATCCGTGAATCCCTGGCTATCCGAGTCGCTTAAAAAGCCTGCCCTGGGTAATTCTAACGCTTATCAGGATGTGATAAGCTACCTGTTTTTAGGAATTAAAGAATATTTATGCACTAATTGTCATTCATTTTGATATATTTGTAAACTAATTGGTTTATAAATGAACTATCAGCTATTAAAGGACGTCATCGATCTGGTCAGTCAGTTTGAGCAAGAAAGCCAGGGAAGGGTTACTTACACCACAGATATAGCGGGTTTTAAACAATGGATGCTGGGCGAAACACCTCCCCCCGCGCCAGAGCCTGACTGGGAAGGAAAGGTGAATGGCCGGAGTGCAGAAAGTGTAATCAATACCCTTATCGTTCACATGAACCGGTATGCGAAGTCTTACTCGAAATCCGCTATATACGGGTCTGATTTTGCTACCCAGGAAGATTTCATTTACCTCATTAACCTCAAAGCTTTTGGGGCTATGTCCAAAATGGAGCTCATCAAAAAGAACGTACATGAGAAGCCGGTGGGTATGCAGATCATAGGTCGTTTGATAAAGCAGCAATGGGTAGAGCAGGCCGATTCCGAAGTCGATAAAAGAAGCAAAACAATCTGTATAACACGAGAAGGTGAAAAAGCGCTTGCTGCACAAATGGATAAGATCCGGAGGGCCACCACTATAGTAACAGGGGACCTGACCCACGCAGAGAAAATGGAGCTGATACGGTTGCTGAACAAGCTGAACGATTTTCATCAGCCGATTTATGAGAGAAACTTAGAGCCGGAATATCTGCTGGAGGAAGTATTGAAAAATCGATGAAAAAGAAAATAGCCATTATAGGGTCCGGGTTTTCAGGAATGTCTGCAGCAGCTTATGCGGCGAAAGATGGGAATGAAGTACACGTTTTCGAGAAACACGACCGACCCGGTGGACGGGCGAGGCAGTTTGCGACCGATAATGGATATACTTTTGATATGGGTCCGAGCTGGTACTGGATGCCTGATATCATTGACCGTTTTTTTCAGGATTTCGGTTGCAGGGCGGCAGATTTCTTTGAGCTGATTCCCCTGGACCCGCAGTTTGAGATGGTTTTTTCGGACGGTATCTTATCGGTTCCTGAAAAGTACAGTGATTTGAGGAGGCTTTTCGAAAAAACAGAGCCGGGTTCGGGCGGGCAACTTGACAGATTTATGCAGTCGGCAAAATTCAAATATGAGGTCGGGATGCAGGATTTTGTCAACAAGCCCTGTCACAGCTGGTTGGAGTTTGTTTCTCCGAAAATAGCCATGAGCGCATGGAAACTGGATTTACTCAGCAATTTCAGGAGCTATGTTGCCGGTTACTTTTCCAACCCGAAGCTAAAAACCCTGATGGAGTTTCCCGTGATTTTCCTGGGTGCGTCTCCGGAGGATATTCCGGCGTTGTACAGCCTGATGAATTACGGTGGTTACGGCCTGGGAACCTGGTATCCACGGGGAGGTTTTTATCAATTGGTGCTAGCCATGCAGCGAGTAGCAGAGGAGCAGGGAGCTGTCTTTCATTTTGGTCATACTGTAGAGGAATTGGTTGTGGAAAACGGGGAAGTGTCTTGTCTTGTGATCAATGGCGAGCGCCACGCATTTGATGCGGTCATCGCCTCGTCGGATTATCATCATACCGAAACCCTTTTGCCCGCGCGCTACAGAAATTACAGCGAGCAGTATTGGGAAAGAAAAACTTTTGCTCCATCGAGTCTGATCTACTATTTAGGTCTTAAAGGGACTGTGCCCAATTTGAAGCACCATACCCTGTTTTTTGAAAATGACCTGGACGAGCACATCGACTCCATTTACGGGGATAAAAAGTGGCCGGAAAAGCCCTTGTTCTACGCTTGCTGCCCGTCCAAAACCGATGACAGCGTAGCTCCTGCCCACGCGGAGAACCTGTTTTTGCTGATGCCCCTGGCCATAGGTCTGAAAGATGATGAATCCACGAGAGAGCGCTACCTGTCGGAGATGCTTTCCAGGATAGAAAGACACACCGGTGCACTTGACCTGTTGTCGAGGATTGAGTTCAGGAGAAGCTATTGTGTTAGCGATTTTGTCTCTGATTACAACGCTTACGGGGGAAATGCCTACGGTCTTGCCAATACATTGTCACAGACAGCGGTATTGAAGCCTAAAATAAGAAATCGGCGTGTGTCTAACCTGTTTTACACCGGGCAGTTAACCGTGCCGGGGCCGGGCGTTCCTCCTTCTATCATTTCGGGGAAAATCGCAGCTAATGAAGTAAACCATCTTAAGCGCTCAAACTATGAAAAAATTGTTTGATGAATTGTCTTATGACGTAAGCAAGAGAACGACACAGAAGTATAGCACCAGTTTTTCGTTAGGTATTTTGGCTTTGAAGCCGGCGATTCGTCCTGCTATTTACGCAGTGTACGGCTACGTCCGCCTGGCAGACGAGATTGTGGATAGTTTTCATGGATATGATAAGGAGAAGTTATTAAAAAGGTTCCGCACAGAGACCGACAATGCATTGGAGGAGCGCATTTCACTGAACCCGATTCTTCAGTCTTTTCAGGAAACGGTTCATCAATACCAGATAGACAGAGCGCTTATTGACCAGTTTCTCCATAGCATGGAAATGGATTTAAAGAAAATCGACTACAATTCGGAGTTATATGATGAGTACATCTACGGCTCGGCTGAAGTGGTGGGTTTGATGTGTCTGCAAGTATTTACCGAAAGGAACAGAGATGTTTATAACGATCTGAAGCCTTATGCGAGAAAGCTGGGTTCCGCATTTCAAAAGGTTAATTTTTTAAGAGATCTGAAAGATGATTACCAGGTATTGGGACGTACCTATTTTCCCAATATCACTATGAGCGTATTTGACAACGGCGTAAAGCGTGAAATAGAAAGGGAAATCGAGGTGGAATTTAAAGAAGCCCTGGCAGGCATAAAAAAGCTGCCCGCGTCATCCATGTTTGGCGTATATCTGGCCTACAGGTATTATCTTTCACTTTTCGCCAAAATCAAAAGGTCAAGTTCCAGTGAAATTCTGGAAAACAGAGTCCGGGTACCTGACTCCCGGAAGGCATTCGTTGCCTTGGAAAGTTATGTGCGCTATAAAGTGGCATATCTGTGATGGAGATAAATGTCAATGGGCAAAGATACATTTAGAATGGGGAGTGATGAGGTATCAACTATACAGAGAGCAGCAGTTGGATTGTGATGTGGAGACGGCCTGGGCCTTCTTTTCGTCCCCTTTCAACCTTGAACGGATCACACCGGAAGACATGGGTTTTACGGTGCTTTCGGACGTAGCGGATCAGTCAATTTATGAAGGCATGCGGATCGACTACACGGTTTCTCCGGTGATTAGCATTCCGATGAAATGGACGACAAGGATAACGCAGGTAGACTTTCAGAAAAGTTTTACGGATTTTCAGGAGAAGGGACCTTACGCTTACTGGAGTCACTATCATGAATTTATAAGCAACGAGAAAGGGGTATTGATGAAAGACACGGTTGACTACGAGTTACCCCTGGGATTTTTCGGTGGTATTGCCCACTGGCTGTTTGTAAAGAAGAAACTGGCCGATATTTTTAATTTTCGCTTCAGGGTGCTGGAACAGATCTTCAACCAAAGTCGAAAGCAGATATGAATGCGTTACTTGTAGTTACTGTTTTCGTTTTAATGGAAGGAGCTACCTGGTTGATTCACAAGTATGTGATGCATGGCTTTCTATGGGTTTTGCACCGGGATCATCATGATCATAGCACTGAAGGTCCGCTGGAGCGGAACGATTTGTTTTTTGTGATTTTTGCGACTCCTTCCATTGCTTTGTTGTATTTCGGCGTCAAGCAGGACTTCAGCTCTCTGTTTTATATAGGATTGGGTGTGACCATGTACGGAATGGCCTACTTTTTTGTTCATGATATCTTCATTCATCAGAGGGGACGCATTTTTACAAATACACGGAATCCCTATCTCCTGGCAATCAGAAGAGCACATAAGCAGCATCATAAGCATGTAGGCAGGGAAGAAGGAGAATGTTTCGGATTTCTTTGGGTGCCGTTCAGATATTACAGACAGTATTTTAGCAAAAAATAGTGCCGGAACAGTATACATATATTCTCGTCAACTTCTTTGCAATCTTTGTTTGCTTTGTCGCTTCTTTTGACAGAAGAATCCGGTTCGACAGGCAGTTTGGTACGTTTCTGCTGTCATCTTCCGTCGTAGCCGTTCCTTTTATTTTATGGGATATCTGGTTTACCAGCCGGGGAGTCTGGTGGTTCGATACGAACTACACGCTGGGTATTGTCATATCGGGACTTCCTGTAGA
>CAZAVR010000368.1:0-4763 GCA_964488435.1 uncultured Cytophagales bacterium
CGTGATATGTATATATTGGATCTTGTTCTCTTGCCATTTAAAGGAAATTTCTGCACCCCCCTCTTACTTTCATGCCTCTCACTTCAATCGGAAAATACGGACAGGTAATGGAATGGCTCGAAGATTATGAAGAGAGTGAAATTCATCATCGCCATGTATCACAACTGTATGGACTGCATCCGGGAAATGAACTTACGTATGAAAAGACTCCCAAACTGATGGAAGCGGCTAAAGTTACGCTGACAAGACGCGGAGATCAGTCTACAGGATGGTCTATGGCATGGAAAATTAATTTCTGGGCACGGCTCAAAGACGGAAATAAAGCCTATAAACTGATTGGAGACCTGTTGAAACCAGCTGAAAATAACTGGGGCACCTATCCAAATCTGTTCAGTGCACACCCTCCTATGCAAATAGATGGCAACTTTGGCGGATCAGCCGGAATAGGGGAAATGCTTCTACAAAGCCATGAAGGTTTTATAGAACTACTACCGGCGATACCCGACGGGTGGAAGAACGGAGAAGTGAGAGGCATGAAAGTGAGAGGGGGTGCAGAAATTTCCTTTAAATGGAAAGATAACAAGATCCAAAATATACATATCACAGCAACTGCAAACAATATGTTTGTGATTAAACTACCTAGCGCAAAGCCTTTGATAGCGGGAACGCAAAACTATAAAATAGAAGGCGATAGATTATACCTGACATTGAATAAGGGGAATAAAATTGAAATTACGTTAAACAAATAAATATTAAACAATTACAGAAAACATGAAGAAACTATTTTTTTATGTATTATTCGGCTTACTCTTATTGCAAGCAAACGGACAAACAAAACAGATTCCGGTCTACCTTGACGATAGTAAACCTATAGAAGTCAGAATAGAAGATGCTCTATCAAGAATGACTTTGGAAGAAAAGATTGCGATGATACATGCTCAATCTAAATTTAGTACACCCGGAGTTCCTCGTCTGGGTATTCCTGAAATATGGATGAGCGACGGCCCTCATGGAGTACGTATGGAAATAGACTGGGATACATGGAACCATGCAGGATGGACAAACGACTCATGTACTGCTTTCCCTGCATTAACATGTTTAGCTGCGACATTCAACCCCGAGCTTTCTCTGAAATACGGAAATGCACTGGGAGAAGAAGCTCGTTTCAGAAAAAAAGAAATGATTTTGGGACCCGGTGTAAATATTTATCGCACGCCGATGAATGGTCGTAACTTTGAATATATGGGTGAAGACCCATACTTAGCCTCTAAGATGGTTGTTCCTTTTGTCAAAGGAGTACAACAAAACGGAGTGGCTGCTACGATGAAACACTTTGCCCTAAATAACCAAGAACTATGGCGCGGGCATATCGACGTGGAAGTGAGTGACAGAGCGTTGTATGAAATATACCTACCTGCATTCAAAGCCGGAGTAGAGGAAGGTAAGGTATGGGCAATAATGGGCTCTTATAACAAATACAGAGGTCAATATTGCAGCCATCACGAAAGACTTATCAATCAGATCCTAAAAGGAGAATGGAAATATGACGGTGTGGTAGTTACAGACTGGGGAAGTGCTCACGACACACGTGAAGCTGCATTGTACGGTCTTGATATAGAAATGGGAACTTGGACCAACGGGCTCACATGGGGCGAAAGTTTTGCTTACGACAATTACTATCTGGCAAAACCATATCTGAAGATGTTGGAAAAGGGCGAATTACCGATGTCTACCCTCGATGATAAAGTTCGTAGAGTATTACGTCTAAATTTGAGAACCAATATGGACAGAAACCGTCCATACGGTAGTTTTACTACACCCGAACATGCAGCTGTAAGCCGTGAAGTGGCAGAACAAGGTATTGTATTGATGAAAAATACAAATAACTTTTTCCCGATAGCTAAAGACCGCTACAAGAAAATTGTTGTAATCGGCGAAAATGCAACCCGATCTCTAACAGTAGGCGGAGGATCGTCTGAACTGAAAGTAAAGAAAGAAGTTTCTCCTCTCGAAGGATTGAAAATAAAATATGGCGCTGATAAGGTATTCTACACAATGGGGTACGGTTCAGGACCTAGCGTATACGATCATTTCATTCCATCTCCATACAATGCGGATTCATTGAAGCGAGAAGCTTTGGCTTTGGTTAAAGATGCAGACGTTGTTTTATTCTTCGGCGGGTTAAACAAGAACTATCAACAAGACTGCGAAGGCGGAGACCGTACTTCTTATGACCTGCCATTTGGTCAGAACGAACTGATCGAAGACTTGTTGAAAGTAAATAAGAACATGGGAATCGTTATCGTTAGTGGAAATGCCGTAGCTATGCCGTGGTTGGATAAAGTACCAGCTTTGATGCAATCATGGTACCTTGGTTCGGAAGCAGGAAATGCTACAGCAAATGTAATTGCAGGTGACATCAATCCTTCCGGAAAGTTACCATTCAGTATTCCGAAGAAGTTAGAAGATAACGGTGCCATGTCTTTCGGTACAATTTCCTATCCGGGAGATAGCATCAAACAGATATACAAAGAAGATATCTTGGTTGGTTATCGTTGGCACGATACAAAGAAAATTCCGGCATTATTTCCTTTCGGCTATGGATTGTCATATACCACATTCGAGTATGGTAAAGCTTCTACAGACAAGAAAGAGTACACTAAAAATGACGAAATTAAAATAAGCCTAACTCTTACTAACAAAGGAAACGTTGACGGTTCTGAATCGGTACAGATATATGCATCACAGCAAAAACCTTCGATGGAACGCCCTGCTAAAGAATTGAAAGCATTCAAAAAAGTTTTCTTAAAAGCGGGAGAGACTAAAAATGTAGAACTGTCAATACTGGTCAAAGACCTTGCTTTCTTCAATGACAAAGCACACGAATGGGTAGTAGAATCGGATAAGTTCACATTGCATTGTGCTGCATCATCTGCGGATGTAAAAAGCTCTGTAACAATAAATGTGAAATAAAATTATCTTTATATAGGAACCTGACAGAAATGGAAAGGTGACAAACAGAATCTTTGAAAAAAGTGTCACTTTTGTCACCTTTTTATTATATTAAATTGAAAAACAATCATATAACAGCAGACCATGAAAAGCGTTTTTAGAGCATTCTTTCTCTTTTGCCTCACTACTTTGTTGATCAGTCAGGCTTTTTCGCAAACGGGATACAAAAATCCTATAATACCGGGGTTCAATCCCGATCCGAGTGTTTGCAGAGCAGGAGACGATTTCTATCTTGTAACTTCATCATTCGAATATTTTCCGGGGCTGCCTATCTATCATAGCAAGGATCTGATAAACTGGAAACAAATAGGACATTGCCTAACAAGAGATTCGCAGTTGTCATTACACAAAGTTTCAGCATCTGGAGGACTATATGCTCCGTCTATACGTTATCACGATGGGCTATTTTATGTCATTTGTACAAACGTATCGGATAAAGGTAATTTTTATTGTACGGCTACCGATCCGGCAGGCCCTTGGAGCGACCCTATCTGGGTAGATATAAAAAGCATAGACCCTGACATTTTCTGGGATGAAGATGGTAAAACATATTTTGTAACTCAAGGTGACGAAGGTATCCGAGTTACAGAAATCGATATTAAAACAGGTAAGGTATTATCTCCCGAACGTCTTGTTTGGGGCGGCATAGGAGGTCGTTTCCCTGAAGCTCCCCACATTTACAAAAAAGATGGTTTCTATTACCTTTTACTCGGTGAAGGAGGAACAGAATATATGCACAGCGCTACTATAGGACGCAGCAAGAATATATTCGGTCCTTACGAATCATGTCCATTAAATCCGATACTAACTCATGCCAACAGAAGAGGGCAAAGCAATACTATACAGGGTGTCGGACATGCAGATCTTGTACAGGCAAAAGACGGGTCTTGGTGGATGGTATTTCTAGGATTCAGAGTAACGCATCAATGGGCATATTATCATGTACTGGGACGTGAAACATTCTTAGCTCCTGTAGACTGGCCTAAAGGTGGCTGGCCACAAGTGAACGGAAACGGAACTGTATCGCTAAATATGGACGTTCCTACACTCCCACTCCATCCGATAGAAAAAGCAGCTATACGTACAGACTTTGATACTGATAAACTAGGATTCGAGTGGCAATATTTACGTAATCCTATCAGAGAAAATTATTCGTTGACAGAAAAGAAAGGATGGATAAGAATCAGTACATCTCCATATATATTAGACGAAACTGAGGCAATATCAATGATCTGCCGCCGACAAACAGAGCATGATTTCAGGGCTGAAACTCTTTTAGAGTTCAATTCATCTGCTAGTAACGAAGAAGCGGGAATGACATTGATACAAAATAATACGCATCACTACGACATGTTATTGAAAAAATCGGGCAGTCAGTATATAGTGCAATTACGTGTAAAAGTGGGATCACTTTGTTACATTGCCGGAGAAAAACAAGTTAAAAGTAATAAACTGAAGTTGAAGATTGAAGGTACACCTTCTCAATACTCTTTTTATTGCGCAGAAGCCGATAGCAATAACTTCAATGAATTGGGAAGGCTAGACACCCGGTACCTGAGTACTGAGGTTGCAGGTGGCTTTACAGGGGTGATGATAGGTCTTTACACCTCTTCGAATGGGAAGCCAAGTAAAGCCAAAGCCTATTTTGATTGGTTCGATTACGATGCAAAAAGATAACATAAGATGAAGGTGGGATAATTGTTATTGTTCTATTTTTGTCATTCTGAGTGTAACGAAGAATCTCTACCTTC
>CAZAVR010000369.1:0-4738 GCA_964488435.1 uncultured Cytophagales bacterium
AAGACGGATTGGGCTGTGTGCTCTTTGGCAGGCCTTTTCCAAAACTCCACTCATATTTGATCGGGTCTCCGTCGTGATCAACTGAGCCTTCGGAAGAGAAGGAAACCTTTAATGGCACACCTCCTACGGTTTTGCTGGCTGTTGCTTTCGGTTCCGGCACACGGTTGCCCGGGTTGAAGGTAATATGTGACAAGCGTGAGTCATCATTTTGCGCAAACCAATTGTTGCCGTATTCAAGCACGTAAAGAGAGCCGTCTCTGGCAAACTGCATGTCGATAGGGTGACTGAATTTGGTACTCGGGAGGAATCTGTCAATGTATACCAGATCGCCGTTTTTGTTCAATGCAACTACATTGATAAAGTCACGGATCCAGTCATAGGCAAAGAATTTTCCGTCGTAGTAATCAGGAAATTTGTCTTTGCTTTTGTCATAGTCGTCTTTGTAGTAAACAGGACCTGCCATGGCATTTCTTCCTCCTTTTCCAACCACAGGGCCAAACTCAGGCGAATCAGCGTAAGGGTAATAGATAAATGCTCCCTGAGCAGGTGGTAAATTGCGAATACCTGTATTGTGCGGAGATTCGTTGACCGGTTTAAGCGGATCGAATTTTTCGCCGGACACTTCCGTTGCGAAGTCAAATCGGTTATAGGCTTTGTTATCGGCTACGAAGAGAGGCCAGCCATAGTATCCTGCTTTACGCGCCTGATTTACTTCGTCATATCCGCGGGGCCCTCTGCCTTCTTTGTCGTTGGCTGCGTCAGGTCCTACTTCTCCCCAATAGAGATAACCGGTTCTTTGATCGACGGAGATACGGTAAGGATTGCGGTTTCCCATCACATATATTTCCGGACGGGTCTTCTCCATGCCAGGAGGGAAAAGGTTTCCCTCCGGAATGGTATAGGTTCCGTCGGGCTGGGGTTTGATCCTCAGGATTTTTCCTCTCAGATCATTGGTGTTGGAAGAGGTATGAAGTCCGTTCCACCCTTCTCTTCCCGGCCTGCCGTCCATAGGGCCGAAGCCACCAATTTTGAAAGGATTTACATCGTCTCCGGTGGACAGGTAGAGATTGCCCTTCGCATCCCAGGCGATAGAGCCACCAGTATGGCAGCATTCGTTACGTTTGACCGGCACGGTAAGCATTACTTTTTCAGTCGAAAGCAGCAGCGTATCGCGGACCGTGTCGTAAACGAACCGGGAAAGGTGCTGAGCAGTGTCCTTTGCGTTGGAAGGGGGTGAGTAGAAGAGGTAGATCCATTTGTTGTTTTTGAAGTCAGGATCTACGTTTACTCCCATCAGTCCATATTCCTGCTGTGTGTATACAGGAATTTCACCTACCACTTTTATTTTTTTTGTTTTCGGATGATAGAGCTTAACTTTTCCCTTTCTTTCCGTGAACAGGACGCGATGGTCGTCCAGGACAACAAGCTCAGTCGGCTCATCGAGCCCTTCTACAAGAACATCCTTTGTGAAGCGGTTTTCTTCAGGACGTGCTTTCGAATAGTCCAGGCGATCAGCCATTGTATATTTGATCCCTCCGTACAGATGCTGAAGGAAAACGGGATTCTGGAACGTGGCGATTTCATGGCCGAAATTGGTGTAGAAAGCCTTTCCACCATCAAATTCATGATACCATGACATGGGGTGATTGTCTCCCATTTTACCTCCTTTGTAGGACTTTTCGTCTATATTCACCAACACCTTTACGTCGTTGTTGAAGCTTTTGAAGTCATAAAACTCGTCCTTGATTTTCCAGCCTGAAGGGAATCCCTCCATTGACGGGTGGTTACGGTCTTTTATGATCGTGGTTCCTTCCTGAACGCCGGGATTACTGGGGTGTCCGTTGAAATAGGCACCGGCCAGTTTATTATACCATGGCCAGGAATACTCTGTGTCCGTGGCGGCATGAATCCCGACATATCCGCCTCCTGCCTGTATGTATCGCTCAAAATCCTGTTGTTGCCTGTCATTAAGCACGTCTCCCGTGGTGTTCAGAAAAACGACTGTTCCATAGCGGGAAAGGTTTTTCTCGCTGAACTGGCCCGCGTCCTCCGTGGTATCTACGGCAATTCCTTTTTGTTGTCCCAGTTGGATGAGGGCAAGTTTTCCTGCTTCTATTGAATTGTGACGGAATTCGGCAGTTTTTGAGAATACAAGGATACGTTTTTGAGGAATTTGTACCTGCGCAAACGAGACCGAAGCGATCAGTGTGCAAAGGGTAAGGGTAATAAACAGCGCAACGCCGCGGGGATTTAAGTACATTGCTGTAAAGGGTTATGGTTAATTATGAAAAATCAATGAGCCTGAGGTACTTTTTAATTAAGAGCAACAAATTACCGAAAAATACCGGTTTGATCTAAAAATTTTCGTGTTAATATGACAATTTAATCGATGTGCTGCAGCTGTTATTATCCCATTTGGTATTACCCAATTCTTATTCAGAGATAGCTGACTGTTATTTTTGACATTCATTTGCATAAAATAAACTTTCGTTCGTTCTTTGGAAAAGAAAGAAAATTTAAGATGACAAAGATATTCTCCCTTTTCGGTTGGCTTCTGATCGCACTGTTAAGTTTTGCAGGACAGGGGTGCAATTCATCGAAGAAAGCGCCTGCTATCGCGGGTATCGACAGGAACGAAAATGTGCCCAAAGCGCCTGCTCCTTCCGCAGCGGCGCAGAAGGAGTCTTCTGTTCTGAGTATTGAGAGCAAGTTTCTGAACCAGGATTCGCTTATTACCCGCGTATATGTAACGGTAGACGCCAGGAAGGGCAGCGCAGTACTCTCTCCAGACGAATTTGCCTCCAATTATAACCTGAATTACGTCATATACACTGACTACGGGAGTCGGGAGAGATTGGGTTACGGTAACGTGGCTCTTAAAAATGCAGGAGTGAGGGTGGTCGAGGATAAGCTTGTGCTGGACTTTGAGGTGAAAAAGCCCAAAAAGGATAACGGTTTGATGTTGATAGAAATTACAGAGAATGCTACGATGAAGAAGATGCTCAACGATCTTCCCATTCGTTTCAAGACTGAAAAGGTATCGGATAATCTGGGTATTTTTGAGGCAAACGGTCGCGACTTTCTTCAGAGAAATTTTGTGAGACTCGGCGAGCAGGTAAAACTCCGGTCCTTGTCGGGTAAGTCGGAGGAATTGATAGGTTATTACTATAATCACCAGTTTGATGCAGCCAGCTCTCCGATGAACATGAGCACGCGGCCGGCTTCCAGGTCATTGAAAGTGGATAGCACTTTTACTATTAAGACCGATCAGCCTATAAATTTCGAACGCGAAGGGTTGTATTTCTTTATCCAGGACACCATTCAGACAGAGGGTATCGGGTTTTTGGTGGTGAACGACAGATATCCCAAAATGACTTTTCCGGAGCAGTTGGTTAGTCCCTTAATGTACATGAGCACGAATGCCGAGATAAAAGAGCTTCAGTCAGCCAGGGATTTTAAGAAATCACTTGATAAGTACTGGCTCACGCTGATGGCGGGTAACCAGGATCTGGCCAGGATAATGATCAGCAATTACTATAAGCGGGTGGAGGAGGCCAACTTGCTTTTCACAAGTTACAAGGAGGGTTGGAAAACCGATAAGGGTATGATATATATCATCTTGGGTAATCCGGATAAGGTGCAGAGGGGAAAGGACAGGGAAGTATGGGTATATAACCAGCGTGCCAGCGCCAATAACATTAATTTTACTTTTAACCGCCGCACCAATCAGTTTGTGCAAGATCACTATGAGCTGGTGCGCTATCAGGAATACCAGCCTATCTGGTATCCACTCGTTGAATCATGGAGAACCGGCGCTATTCGCTAAAAAAAACAACACCAAAGCCTCAAACAACGGATCTGGTTTTCGGAGTACAGTCTGTCATGGAAACCATGCGTGCCGGAAAGGAAATAGAGCGTTTGTTTATTCAGAAAGATTTAGGATTTAATGAAGTTCAGAAACTAGCCTCCGAATTAAATATACCCTATCTGAAAGTCCCGGTCGAGAAGCTGAATAGGATCACCCGGAAAAATCATCAGGGTGTGATCTGTTTCGTATCTCCCATTCGGTATGCTCCTTTGCACAACGTACTTACCCAGGTATTCGAAGAGGGAAAAACACCTTTGTTCCTGGTACTGGACCGGGTAACTGATGTCAGGAATTTTGGCGGGATTGCGCGTTCGGCTGAGTGCGCCGGCGTGCAGGGTATAGTCGTCCCGCAGCGGGGAGGTGCTCAGATTACTTCTGATGCTATGAAAACTTCTTCTGGGGCGCTTAATTTCGTGTCGATATGCCGTGAGAACAGCCTTTTGGATGCCGTGACATATCTCAAAGAAAGTGGGTTGCAGATTGTGTCCTGTACTGAAAAGTCGGATAGTCTTCTTTATGCAGCTGACTTTTCCGTTCCCACTGCTGTGATTATGGGGTCTGAAGAGGATGGTATTTCGAAAGAACTGCTGGAGTTGTCGGATGTCAGGGTTAAAATTCCACTTTTGGGACGTGTAGGTTCGCTTAACGTATCGGCTGCCACGGCTGTGGTTCTTTATGAAACCGTAAGGCAGAGAACAGAATAGAGAGAGAGAGAGCAGAACAGAACAGAACAGATATTGGGTGTGTGAATTTTATTATTCTCTGCTTTGTCTGGCGGAGGGTTGTTTTTTTGTGTTGATATTTAGTAAACGGTAGCAGGTATATTCGTGCCGCAGGTCATCTTTACATAATCTAAAATTCCTGTCAAAC
>CAZAVR010000370.1:0-4724 GCA_964488435.1 uncultured Cytophagales bacterium
AAAGCTGGACAGCCCGGTGCCGGTCGAAGTATATACACCCAAGTTTTTCCGTGCCAATCCAACTCCTTCTATCTTTGACGCTCTTCAAATCGTCAACGGTGTTCGTCCTCAGGTGAATTGCAACGTCTGCAATACCGGAGATATTCACATCAATGGCTTGGAAGGGCCATACACCATGGTTCTGATTGACGGGATGCCTATAGTAAGTGGATTATCGACGGTATACGGACTCAGTGGAATTCCCCAGGCGCTTATCGAACGCGTCGAAATTGTAAAAGGACCTGCCTCGACTTTGTACGGGAGTGAAGCCGTGGGAGGACTTATCAACATCATTACAAAGAAACCCTCTACTGCCCCTGACTTCTCCGCCGATGTCTACGGTACGGGATGGGGAGAACTCAATGCGGACATGGGCGTCAAATTCAGAGCCGGCGCATACGCACAATCCCTGCTCGGTATCAATTACTATTCTTATCAGAATCCCGTCGATAAAAACCAGGACAACTTCACTGACCTGACCTTGCAAAGCCGTATCTCAATTTTTAACAAATGGAGTTTTGAACGAAAAAACAACCGCGTGTTTTCACTGGCAGGCAGATACATTTATGAGGACCGTTGGGGGGGAGAAATGAACTGGACCCGTAAAAACCGCGGGGGCGATGAGATATACGGAGAAAGTATCTACACCAAAAGATGGGAGCTATTCGGAAGCTACCAGCTTCCGGTCAAAGAACGTGTGATGTTTAGTTTCAGTACCAACGGACACGACCAAAATAGTGTATATGGCCATATTCCGTACATGGCAAATCAATATATCGCCTTCGGACAGCTTACCTGGACCAAAAAACTACATCACCACGACCTACTGACGGGACTCACCTACCGCTATACCTACTACGACGACAATACCCCCGCCACCGCTACCCCTAACGATCGGAACCAACCCTCCCATACCAATCTGCCGGGGATATTTGTTCAGGATGAGATCGCATTGGGTCCTCAGCACAAGCTGTTGCTCGGCATGCGCTATGATTACAACTCGTTACACGGGAGCATACTTACTCCTCGTGTCAACTATAAGTGGAACTCCCCGGACAAGAGCAATGTGGTCCGTGTAAGCGCAGGAAATGGCTACCGCGTGGCCAATGTTTTCACGGAGGATCACGCTGCCCTGACAGGAGCCCGGGAAGTGGTTTTTATCAATGATCTTCGACCTGAAACCTCCTGGAATGGGAATGTGAATTTCTTAAAAAATATCTTCACCGAAAACAAAACACTGATCAGTTTCGACGCAACAGCCTTCTATACCTACTTTACCAACAAAATCATAGCCGACTATGACACGGACCCCAATAAAATCATTTATGATAACCTGGCCGGGCACGCTGTCTCGCAAGGTGTGTCCCTGAACATCGACGTACTATTGCCTTCAGGATTGAAAATGCTGGCCGGGGGTACGCTGATGAACGTATTCCGCAAGGAGGGCGCAGAAAAAACGAGGCAGCTTTTCACAGAACGCTTCACCGGCGTCTGGAATATCGGCTATACCCTCCCTCACACGAACTGGTCTATCGACTACACCGGAAACCTCTACGGACCCATGCGCCTGCCGCTCCTCAGCCCAACGGATCCGAGAAGTGAGTTTTCCCCCTGGTGGAGTATACAAAATATACAGATTTCGAAGTCATTCGACAATGGACTTGAAATATATGGCGGCATCAAAAATCTACTCAACTGGACACCGAACAAAGGAAATCCCTTTATCATTGCGCGAGCAAACGATCCTTTTGACAAGAACGTACAGTTCGACGAACAGGGAAAGGCGATGATTACCGCCGATAATCCTTACGGACTGACTTTCGACCCAACTTATGTATATGGACCCAACCAGGGTATAAGAGGTTTCTTAGGTGTGAGATATCATTTGACCAGACCGCGATGATAAACCTAATAAAAGCCTGTATTTTGACCTCCCTTTGGCTGGGTATAAGCTACCATAGCGGTGCGCAGGTGCTCCCCCCGAAGCTACTGCCTCTCAACGCCGTTTCCGACAGCATGCACCTGAATCCCAAACCATTGATTATACTTATATCTACGGAGTGGTGCAGATACTGTCACATGCAGAAAAAACAGCTGCTAAGAAGCAATCTGCCGCATTTGACAAATAGTCAATTGTACTATATAGAGTTTGATGCCGAACAAAAGCACGAAGTAAAATTCGACAATAAACTGTATCAATTTAAAAGCAGCGGATTATCGACCGGAATACATGAACTGGCGCTGGCTCTCGCAAGCACCGAAAATGGCATTACCTATCCTACCTGGGTAATATTGGACGGCAATTATAAAAAGCTTCTGACATACAGTGGTGTCTGGACGGCAAAGGAAATCAATTCAGTTTTGGAGGTATTTCAACCACAGACCCGCCAGAGAGCGCATCCTGCCCGAGGGACTCGCTGAAGATGAAGCAGATCTACTCCCAAAAAAAGCCTTACGCCCATTCGTAGAACCAGGCGATGGCCAAAACCACCTGAAACCGCGGCAAACCCTAAGATCCTGAAACAAATCCTTCGACGATTCAGATGTTCAATTGCCATGCCAGTTCCATAAAAAACGGGAAGGTTGGATTATCCTTCAAATCCTGCGCATAGTGCTTTCCCAAGGTAAGAAAAGCCCCCCAGTATTTTCGCGTTAAATAAAGGCGGGTGCCTAATTTCAAGTTGCCGCTCCGTGTCCGGTACCACCCATCCCGGACACCCGGATAATCATCTCTCAGCTGCCGGTGCACGATCCTGGCTGAAATGCTCCGGTCATAATTGACCAGTAACCCTGCTCCGCCTCCACGCCTTTGATAACCATATAAAACCGACACATCAGCCCCCAAATTCAGCATCCCGGCCAAAGGAGAAGTATATCTTCTCACCACAAACCCCGGCTTCAGAGAAAGAGAGAAATGATGATGTCGGACGATTTCCGCCTGGATGGAGGTCTTCCAACGCCAATCGTCCAGCAAGTCCGTACCAAAGGGAATGGAAACTTCCGTACCTGCTACATAAGCCTTCCCTCCCGCATGCAGTTGTCTGCCGTATGAAATACCGCAATAAGAACTGTAATCAGCTCCGGTAAATACTGAAAACAGATTTCTAGCCTTTCCTGTAGAAGACCAGTTAACTTCCTGTGCATATATCGATACCGATTGCAACAGAAAAAGCATAAATAGTTTACTCTTCGTCATCTCTTTATTTGTTTCTTTATCAGAGTTCCTGGATCAGACGGAATTCATTCGGGATGCCCCCTATGGACAGATCGAATTCGCCTGGCTCATTTCGCAGGAATAATCATATCTCCGTCGCCGCCCGTCGGAGCGCTCCGACTCATTTCAGTCAAATAGCGAAGAGCTTTGGGATAAAAATCCTCCCAACCGAAATACAACATCTCATGTCCACAACCATTCACTCTCTCAAGCTGCACATTAGGGTAAGGCGCTGAGACCGCTTTTGCCCAGGAGGCACCGTAGGCGCGGTTATTTTCGCTATACAGAAAAAGTATTTCTTTCGTATATTCTGCCAGGTTTCCCGTAAAATCGAATCCCCGGTTTTCAACATTAGCAATCAAAGTCTGGAAGGCTACCGCTCCGGATCGCCATGAAGGATAATGTCCCGGATTACCAATCACATTACCAGGTGCATTTTCGTAATTTGAGAAGAAAAGTGCCTTATAGTCCAACACTTCATGCGCACTTCTCCCTGCCAGAATCTGCTCTGCAAACACCGCATTATTCAGGGCTTCCGAGAAGAATTTCACTTTATTGGAACGACTAAGGTATGCCGAAGTCTGGGTCCAGGTAAATCCCCCGGGCTCCGCCAGTATGGCTCCGCTTATTTCAGCCGGATATTGGTTAATGTACGCCGTAGCCAACATGGCACCCCACGAATGCCCCAATAAAAAAACCTTCTGGTCAGCTGAATGCCTGTAGTAGCGGATGACACCTCTCAAATCCTCCACAAAAAGCCGGACAGCTCCATCCCCTTCAAAATGCGACCTCGGCTCTCTCTTTGACAATCCGGATCCACGCTGATCATAGAAAGCGACATAGAACCCCTGAGCGGCAAGCTCCCTGGCCTCCAGCATCGACCGGTAATCACCGCCCGGACCTCCGTGTATCACTACGATCAACGGGTCCTCGGGGCTACCCACCACTTCGGTGTGTAATTGCGTTCCATTGATAAAAGCCGAGGGAAGTGACGCATCTTCATCAACGGTTCGGGGGACAAGATTTCCCGGCGCGGTCATTTCCTGCCCGCACGAAAAAAAGACAAGCGAAAGGCCTATCCTGAAAAATAACCATTTCATCTGATTCTCATTTTGTTTCTGTTACAAGCAATTCGTCAGCACAAAGGCCGCTCACGACGATTCCTGTCAAAGATGAAACAAGCACGCCTTTCAGGCGTTCGGCTGGGTAGAGTTGTACTTTTTTTCGGGAATAATTTTTACAAACTATTCGTAGTCAAGCCCCTTATCCCTAAAGAAAAGAGAGGGTGTTTTTCCGGTCTTTAGCTTGAAATACTTATTGAAGGTTGTCTTTGAACGAAACCCACTTGCATAAGCGAGGGCTATAAGTGTGTATTTTTTGCTGTCGGGAGCAGCAGCGGCCCGAATAAAAGCTTCGATCCGATGGTCGTTCACGTATTCATAGAAGCTCTTTCCGGCCACCGTGTTGATCG
>CAZAVR010000371.1:0-4708 GCA_964488435.1 uncultured Cytophagales bacterium
CTCTGCTAGCAGGAAAGGAATAGAGTTTCCAGGTTTTGAAGATCTGGATCATGGCGATGTTTCTACTGCGCGAAATGCAGGTAGTCACTGGGATTGGGCCATGCTTTCTTATTTCAGTCGTTTCAACTATAACTTTAAGGAGCGCTATCTGTTTGAGGTGAACGGAAGATGGGACGCCTCTTCCCGGTTTATGAAAGATTATCGCTGGGGCTTTTTTTCCGTCGGCATCAGTGGGTTGGAGGGTGTCGGAAGAATCTTTCTTTCAGCCGCTGAAGCGGGCGATCAATGATTTCAAATTCAGGGGATCTTATGGAACGCTGGGTAACCAGGATATCCTGAACAGTTATTTCCCTTATGCGGCAACGATTGCACCCGGAAGCGGTTATTGGTTTGACAAGAAACCTACCACCGGGGCTACGCAGACGCAGGTGGCCAACGAGAAAATATCATGGGAGAAATCCACACAGCTCAATCTGGGTGTGGATGCCGAGTTTTTCAATTACCGGTTGAACATGGCCTTCGACTACTATGTGAGGGATATCAGTAATATGCTTCAGCAATTTCCGATACCTCAGTATGTAGGCTTGAGTTCTCCGTGGGAAAACGCAGGAAATATGCAAAACCGGGGCTGGGATCTGTCACTGACCTGGCGGGACAAGATCGGCGAGGTAGGCTACCGTATCAACGGGAATCTATCCGATGTAAGGAACAAAATAACCAATCTGTTCGGGAAAGAATATATCTCCAACCAGATTACACGTGAAGGTGATCCGTACAATTCCTGGTTCGGCTATGTGGCCGACGGTTATTTTCAGTCTCAATCTGAAATAGACGCCTCACCTGTATTCGGTGAAAAAGCCAATGTGAAGCCCGGTTATGTGAGATACAAGGATCTCAGTGGCCCTGACGGTGTTCCTGATGGTGTCATCAATGCCTTTGACAGAACCATTATCGGTAATCCGGCACCGCGATATGAGTATAGTCTGAACCTGGGGTTAGACTGGAAAGGCTTTGACCTGACGGTGTTTATGCAGGGCGTGGGGAAAAGAGACATTTTCTATTCAGGAAGTGGCGCCCGGCCGTTCTATATAGGGCGTTCCATTTTCGAGCATCAACTGGATTACTGGACCGAGGACAACCGGAATGCGACCTTCCCCTTGCTGCTGATCGACGGTTCAGGGGCTAATCCGAATAACCTGATTTCAAGTTTTTGGGTCAAAAGCGGCGCTTATGCCAGGTTAAAAAATCTGGTCGTGGGTTACACGATGCCTAATAAGCTTACAAAAAAGGCTGGTATCAACAAAGTGCGGATGTACGTGGGGGGACAGAATCTGTTTACGGTCTCCAATGCCTACAAAGGCTACGACCCGGAGAATGCGGTCAACGGAGGGAGTTTTTACCCCTTGATGAGAACGTGGACTGTTGGTCTTGATCTTAACTTTTAACCGAGATTGTTATGAGCAGAAATATATCAAAATTCGCACTTGCATTGGCTTTTAGCTTTGTATTGACCTCATGCGAAGATTTTCTTGACAAAACACCAAATAATTATTCTTCCTCCGGGTTTTACCGGTCAGAAGCTGCGGTGAAAAACGGTCTTACCGGTATATACCAGGGTTTATATATCGATCTCGCCGGGAGGTTACCGTTCAATGTCATGCTTGATCACTGGACGGGTCTTTCTGCAGAGCGGGTAGAAAATACGACCGTCGGTGCAGGCGGCGCCCTAAATCCGGATAACACAGTAGTGCAGAACTTCTGGGCAAAGTTGTATGTTATCGTCGCGAGAGCCAATGGTGTACTAAAGGGGTCAGAGCCTTTTCTGAGTAGTCTTCAGGGTAAATCGAAGCAGTATCTGGCCGAGGCGAGGGTACTAAGAGCTTACGCTTACTATAACCTGATATCTACTTTCGGTGACGTTCCGTTTTATACCGAGCCGGTGACGATTGAACAGTACCAGGATGCGAGAGTGGATAGGCGGGTGGTGCTGGATTTCATTCTCAGCGAGATGGATCAGGTCGCCGCCGACCTGCCCTGGACAGCGACTGAACGAGGAAGAGTAGATAAATCTGTGGCTTTTGGCCTGAAGGCGCGCGCTGCCTTGTTGGGTGGAAGCCTGGACTTTGGCGGCAAAGGCGCAGACTATTTCCGCGTGGCCGCCCAGGCGGCAAAGGATGTGTTGGGGAACCGCGCTTTGGCGAAGAACTTTGACGATCTGTTCAACCTGACAGGACAGGCAAAGGCGGATGTGCGTAATGAACTGATGTTTGAACTGATGTATTCGAACCAGGGGGCGATCAATTACCACTGGATCGGCTTCGGTCAGGTGTCGCGGAGTTACGGACAAACGGGCCGGCACCCCTTGCAGCTGCTGGCAGATACCTATGAATGCAGGGATGGAAAACGCATTGACGAATCGCCTCTGTATAATCCTAAGACTCCATCCAGAAACCGCGATCCGCGCTTTAATTCGACGCTATGGATGCACAGGGATACCGTTTCGGGCAATACCAACGGAACCGACGGCGGACGCATCAGATTCGTACTCGAGGCCTTTAATCCGACTACTTCTTTCTATAATTTCACCACAGGTCAATGGAACCAGGCTATCAATGCAGATATCAATAGCGGTGCCGCCTGGACAAGTTTCGTTAATGCAGGTGTAGGATTAATGTGGAAGAAGTTCAGTAACGAAACGGCTGAAGCTATCAATGTGCAGACTTGCAATGTACCTTTGATGCGCTATGCTGAAATACTCCTGACCTATGCTGAAGCCAAAATCGAGCTGAATGAGCTGGATGAAAGTGTGTACGATGCCATCAGTCAGGTGCGTGTGCGTTCCGGAATGCCGGCGGTAAACGCCGCTATAAAAGGAAATCAGGCCAAAATGCGTCAGTTGGTGCGCAGAGAAAGAAAAGTGGAGCTGATCATGGAAGGTTTGCACTTTGTAGATATGCGCAGATGGAAGATAGGAGACCTGGAAAATGAAGGCCCGTCTTACGGATATCCATTGGCCACTTCTTTCAATCCGAACGGAACCATTGCGACAGGTGGTTACCAGGACGCTACCGCTGACATGGTGCCCAACTTTAAAAAATCCGAGCGACATGATCTGAACGACATTGCTAATTACGACCTGTACAAAAGCAAGCTGAAAGTGAGAGATCAGAACAGGTTCTGGAACAACAAGTTTAATTTGTTGCCGATTCCTCAGGTTGAGATTGACCGAAACAAAAATCTTAGCCAAAACCAGGATTATTAGGTGCAAAAAGATGGAAGAGGCCTGGCCTTACAGAGGGTAGGGTCTTTTCCCATTTTGTATATTGTTGAATGAATTATTGTTTGCCAAGAGAAGAAATGCTGCCGGTATCCGGAATAACCCGGTTCGTTTCCCTCTGATTTAATAAATTCCAACTTAAACCAAACAGATGAAGCGTAGAAATTTTTTAACGGTGGTGTCGGCAGGAACGGGGGGGCTATTGTGGACCGGATCGGAGACAAGAGCGGGTGTGGTAAACAGTGAGGGTGTGATGCTGTCCGGAGATTATGCTGCAGATGCAGTAGTGGTGGGCGGAGGTCTTGGCGGTGTGGCTGCGACCCTTGCTTTGTGCCGGAACGGACTTTGTGTATTACTCACAGAGGAGACCGACTGGATTGGCGGACAGATATCGCAACAAGGTGTACCACCCGATGAACACCAGTGGATCGAAAGCCACGGAGCGCCGCAATCGTACAGGGAATACCGGAGCCGTGTGAGAGAGTACTATAAAAGAAATTACCCGCTTACCAGTGATGCCAGAGCAAGAAAAAACCTGAATCCGGGCGACGGCAGTGTATCGCGCATCTGTCATGAGCCCCGCGTAGCTGTGGCGGTGATGTACGAGATGCTTATGCCCTATATAAGTACAGGTAAACTGGATGTATTGTTGAATTATAAGCCGGTCCGTGCGGATGTATCGGGTGATGAAGTACGTTCAGTAGAATTCATACATACACTGAGCAAGAAGCGTTTCGTAGCACGGGCACCTTATTTTGTAGATGCTTCGGAGACGGGCGACTTGTTGCCACTGACGAAAACGGAATATGTAACCGGGACGGAGTCAAAAAGTGTAACGAAGGAGCTCCATGCGCCGGAAAAAGGGAATCCGGAGAACAACCAGGCGTTTACTTTGTGTTTTGCCATGGACTATCAGCCGGGTGTCAATAATGTGATTGACAAGCCTGCGGATTACAATTTCTGGAAGAATTTCGTACCGCCGATGAAGCCGGCATGGTCAGGGAAAATTCTTGATCTGAAATACTCGAACCCCAAAACACTGGAACCGAAGGAGCTGGGTTTTCATCCGTTGGGGGAAAAGACCGGAAACTCGCTGAATCTATGGCTTTACAGACGGATTATTAATAGAAATAACTACGCGCCGGGTACTTATGATGGAGATGCGACGATAGTTAACTGGCCACAGAATGACTATTTTATGGGCAATCTCATCGATGTGAGCGAAAAAGAATTTCAAAAATCCGTCGACGGGGCCAGAAAACAAAATATGTCACTTTTCTACTGGCTGCAGACAGAGGCACCACGTCCGGACGGAGGTCAGGGGTGGCCCGGGTTGAGACTTCGGGGAGATTTGATGGGGACAAGTGATGGAATGGCCCAATACCCTTATATACGTGAATCCAGAAGAATTAAAGCGGAGTTCACCATTCT
>CAZAVR010000372.1:0-4684 GCA_964488435.1 uncultured Cytophagales bacterium
G
The DNA here is from genome assembly GCA_964488435.1 of uncultured Cytophagales bacterium. Classification (GTDB taxonomy): domain Bacteria; phylum Bacteroidota; class Bacteroidia; order Cytophagales; family Spirosomataceae; genus JBEBSO01. Next base: position 2 of record CAZAVR010000372.1, read on the forward strand.
GATCTCCGGTGCGCCTTTTTTATAAAAGATGATCTGTTTTCTTCAAATCAGAAATGGCCTGAAGCGGATCCATCGCATTGAACACGAAACTTCCGGCGACTACCATATCAACTCCTTTTTCTCCAAGCTGCCGCACATTACCCGTGGTCACTCCACCATCGATCTCTATCAGGAAATCAGCAGCATGTTCCAGCCTCATCTGCTGAAGCCTCTCCACTTTCCGATAGGTATTCTCAATAAATTTCTGCCCTCCAAAACCGGGATTTACCGACATGACCAATACGAGAGCCAGCTCTTTAATTATCTCAGACAAAACTTCCGGAGGTGTGTGAGGGTTCAAAGCAACTCCCGGGAGTGCACCTAGTTCTTTTATCCGTTGAATGGTTCTATGCAAATGGGTACATGCTTCATAATGAACAGTAATATAGTGCGCGCCCAGATTCCTGAATTCTTCCAGGTAGCGATCAGGATCTACAATCATCAGATGTACATCCAGAGGCTTTTGAGTCAGTTTATTTACGGCTGCGCATACGGGCATTCCAAACGAAATATTAGGCACGAAGACCCCATCCATCACGTCAACGTGAATCATGTCTGCAGAACTTCGGTTCAGCATTTCAATGTCACGGCCAAGATTTGCAAAATCCGCTGCCAGAATAGACGGAGATACCAACATTACTTTCAAGATAAAAAAATGAATAACAATACGTACTTTTGCAACGAAATTAACAAGAAAATCCCACAATGACTTTTTCTGAATATCTGGCGCAGAAAAAAATAGATGAAACGGCATTTCAGGCCAACGATCCGCAACGATATGCAGAATGGAGCCTGCTGTTTACTCAGATACATCCTGACAGCTTTACACTTCAGAAAAAATTCTACATCAACGACATCAGACGCCGCTTCCAACTACGCACTTCTGAAAAGTCATAAAGACTCCAGATACTTCTGCCCTCCCAGGTAGCGCATCTGGCGCATGATATGGTTGGTCCTTTTGTTGATGTATGGAGAGGGATTCCGAACAGAGAATTTAACAGGATTGGGTAATACGGCAGCTATCCTCGCGGCTTCCGCACGGGAAAGATTACGTGCGGATTTCTTATAAAAACGCAGCGATGCAGCCTCAACACCAAAGGTCATTGGTCCCGTCTCCGCCACATTCAGGTACACCTCCAGGATGCGCTCCTTGCCCCATATCAACTCTATCAATACCGTGAACCAAGCCTCCAGACCTTTTCGGATATAGCTTCTTCCTATCCAGAGAAAAACGTTTCTGGCCACCTGCTGGCTGATAGTACTGGCCCCTCTTACCTTCTTTCGATCTTCAGTCATCGCATTATACATCTCGTCGAAATCAAAACCCCAGTGCGTGGGAAAAATCTGGTCCTCGGCGGCAACAACTGCCAGTGCCATTTCCCTGGAGATATTCTCATAAGGTTCCCAGTCCCTGTAGAGCTTCGACTCCTTCCCTTCCAGCACAGCATCTATTTTTCTCGTAAGCATCAAAGGCGTGTACCACACAGGAATGTATTTAAACAGGATGACAAGTACAAAAGAGAGCACAATAAAATAGCCTATCACTTTTGATGCCAGGGTGACAACAAACTTCATTACAAAAAATATTTACCTTTGAAAATGCTCCCGAAATTACAACCACTTTCCAATAGATTGATAAATTTGTACCGGAATAGTTAGTCCACATTAAAAACACCGCAAAAAGCCATTTATACATATCAAAACAGCCATGCAGATAAGAGAAACTTCAATTCAGGGTTTGGTAGAAATTACTCCCAATGTATTTACAGACGAGCGGGGGTATTTTTTGGAATCCTTTAACAGGGGGGTATTCGAGAAGTTTAGTCTGCCTACAGATTTTGTTCAGGACAACCAGTCTTTTTCCTATAAAGGCGTACTTCGCGGACTGCACTTTCAGAACGCTCCCTTCGCCCAGGGTAAACTTGTACGCGTCACCAGCGGGCGGGCGCTTGATGTAGCAGTAGATCTTCGTCCTGAGTCTCCTACTTTTGGCCGGTATGAGCTGTTTGAGCTGAATACAATAACCAACACTATCGTATATATCCCGGAGGGCTTTGCACACGGGTTTGTTACGCTGGAAGACACTATTTTCAGTTACAAGTGCACAGCACCTTATCACAAGGCTTCAGAGTCAGGTATTATCTGGAATGACCCTGATCTGAATATTGACTGGGGAGTGAGCGATCCGATCGTTTCAGAAAAAGACCTGATACTCCCGGCTTTTTCGAGCCTTTTCCCTTCAAAGGTGATATAGCGCGTCATTTCTCAAACAATTCCTCAAGAGCCTTGGACGCTACTTTACGGGCAGAGCTTGGGTTCTGCCCGGTAATAAGCCGCTCATCCATCTCAATAAACTCTACGAAAGGAAACAGCGCCTTCGTGTAGAATGCTCCTTTTTCCTTCAATTTATCTTCAATATAAAATGGCGTTTCACTCACGAAACTGGCTACCTTTTCCTCCATATTAGAAAAGGCGGTAATATACTTCCCCTGAACAAATGCGCTGCCATCTGACAACATGACGTTCAGCAAAGCAGACACCCCATGGCCTACAGCTGTAACGAATCCGTTATGCTCATAAACTTCCCGAACCAACTTCTGAACGTTCTGATTTTCGGGGTAGTCCCACAGACACCCGTGCCCACCGGCAAAATACACAAGCCGGTAATCTCTGCCGTCAATTTCAGAAAGGGGAATTGACTCCTGAAACTTCTTCAGGAACTCAGGCGAATGCATCACCTCAATATCTGTTTCCTCCTTTAATTCCTGGCTTCTGGGGTCCACAGGAATAATTCCGCCTCCCGGACTGGCAATATCTATAAGTAATTTCTTTCTTCGGAACTCTGCATACACTGAGGTAAGCTCACTAAGCCAGAGGCCCGTTTTGCCTGTTTTTACCGGAAACGTATCGTGACTTGTGCAGACCAGAAGTACCTTCATACGATTAAAATGTCATCCCTACAGTTAGAACCGCATTAGTTATGCTGTTGTTCGTCGTCGCAGTAAAATATCTGCTCTGATCGTTAAGCTCATACGGCGTAAATGAAGATTTAAATGTATTAAAATTCCCTGCCAAATCAACAAAAACACTCTTAAACCGCGCCCCAAGACCTGCTGATGCAATCAGGCGGCTCCTGTTAATGTCATCGGTTCTGACACTATACGGATCGGGAAGATAGGCCAACCCAAGCCTCAGTCGCAAGACGTTCAGCCTGTACTCACCTCCAAGACGCAGATTAACTACGTTTTTGTAAGTGTCGGAAATTTCATTTTTGTAAAACTCCTTGAAAGCACGTGCATCCGTGGCATTCCAATCTCTCGCAAATACCCGCATTCCCTTATATCCGACAAAGTCTATCGACGCGGTCACAAATCCCACTTTTTTTGCTCCCACAAAATAGGTAACACCACCTGACGCCTTGAACGGGCTCAGCAAATTGTAGTTGAAATCATTAGGCATCACCGAATAACTGGTCGGATAATTATCAGGCACAACAGGCACTGCTTCAGCATTCTGATAAAAAGATTCCCGCAGGTTAGTATAAGTAGGAGAAGAAAACGATGCCCCTACCTGAAGCTCCGGAGATACTTTATAAATCGCCCCCAATGTGGCGCCTATTCCATTGCCCGTCACATCCAGCCCTTCAGCATAGCGGTAGCTCCGTAATACTTCCCCGCCAACAACCGATTCGTCCAGAACATGATCATACTTATACCTGATCCGGTTAAAGGCTACCGACAAGCCAATAAAAAGCTTGTCGTCATAATTACCGGCGTAGGCAAATGACCACTTGGAATGCGCTCCCTGGCTGGCAAAGGTACCGGCCTGGTCCACAGGCTTGTCTCCATCCAGGGGAAAATACGGAGGACCTTCTACCCCATTGGAGACTGTCGGGTCAAAAGCATACATCTGGTAATAGGCGCCGGGTAAACTTGTACTGAATATCTGTCCCGTAGCAGGATCCTGTGTGGTCTGATCCAGCTCATCCAGGGAATAACCTCCCACATTGGCAAGTTCTACCACACGATCAATATAGGCGCTCTGCCTGTTCCGACTTGCGTAACTAAACTGGTTATGAAATGACTGCTCTCTGGAATAAGAGACTCCCATTGAAGTTCTCCTCCATTTCCTGTTAGGATGCTGTGGGCTTCCCCCTAAAACCAACGAAAAATTAGGTAGATTAAAATTCGTCTTACCATCCTTCACAACCCCATCAATATAAGCCGTTGAAGTGTTGATATTTGAAAAACCCGGACTTATACTGAATTCCGACCGGTTATAAAACGCCAGACCTGCGGGGTTTCCGCCAATGGCACTTCCATCTCCGCCTAATGCCGTATGATTTCCACCTAAGCCTTGAAAGCGCGCTGTTCCCGTTTGATTCACCTCTGAAAACCTGAAGGCATCAAAAGTATATTGGGCATGCGTTACCCCGGACGTCAACAGCAGAGTAAAAAACGCAACGTTTTTTTTGAAAGGTTGTTTGTTCATGGACATATCTTTTAGTCATATTTTAAGATCGCATCACCAGGGCTTATGTATGAGCGCCTTATTACTTTATAAACGAAATACCCTACAAAATGTTAATTCTGCAGGGTATTTTGTTTGTACTATATATCAAATAAATTTCTAATCGTACTTCAG